>NZ_JBEZZF010000057.1:0-38549 GCF_040639055.1 Promicromonospora sp. NPDC023987
ACCCCTGTGGTCTCGGTGTCGAAGCCCAGCAGCGGCCTGTTGATCCAGGTCTCGTTCATGGTGTCCTCCCTGCTCGTCCGGGTTTCTCGACCACCGGTGCGCTCATGTCGTCAGATCCCGCGGGCGAACTGCGAGATCAGGGACGGGACCGCCGCGTCGAAACCCGCGACGTCGAGCATCCCCGGGTCGGACGGGTCCGCGATCGAGACCTCGGTGGCCGTCATGCCCACCACCACGAGCCGCGCCGGGATACCCGTGTACTCCCGGTACTGCCGCAGCGCCTGGTGCGGGTGGACGTCTCCGTGCCAGGTCTCGTTGTCGGTGTAGACCACGAACGTGTCGACCTCCAGACCGCGCTCGGCCGCGTACCGCATCGGCTGGGCGCAGTCCGTGCCGCCCATCGGCATCTCGTCGACCACGCGCAGGGCGTCGTCGAGCCGGCGCCGCGGCGAGATGCGCAGCGGCTTCAACGCCGACGACTGCCAGCCTCCGCCGCCCCCCGTCGTGAACCCGACCGCCGACGAGTCCGGCTCGGTCGCGAGCTGGACGAGCGCCAGTGCCGCCGATGCCTCGCGTGCCGTGAGCGGCATGCCGGCGATGGAGACGCCCATCGAGCCTGACACGTCCACAGCGAGCAACATCCGCTTCCCGGCCGGCTCGATGGCACCGAACGCCGCGTAGAACGCGGCATCCAGTGCGTCGACGATGCGCTGCGTCGGCTCCCACGAGCCGGCACCATGGGCCGACCGCCCCGACGCGTAGGTCCGCTGCGCCACCAGCACACTCACCGGGTGCACACGGGCACGGCGCAGCCGCTCCGCGTCCGCGAGCAGGCTCGCGACCTCATCAGTGCGTCCGCCGACGGCGGGCAGCAGCCCCAGCCGAGTGAGCCGCGGGAGCTGACGCAGCAGTGCCGTCGCGGGCATGCCGACGTCGAGCAGCGCGTCCCACACCGCTGGCTCCGCGAGCGCGGCGTCAGGAAGCATCTCCCAGGTCAGGCCCGCCTCGCGGACGAGCGCCGCCCAGGTCGCGGTGTCCGTGGCCTCCTGCCCCTTGAGGAACGCCTCGACCAGAGCGGGGGTGTGCTCGCCCGCCGCACCCCGGACGACCCAGTCGAACGTCGCGCGCAGAGCCGGGTCGGCCGTGACGGGGTGCGCCAGACGCAGCAGGTCCCGGTGCGACCAGCCCTCACGCTGCCGGTACTTGACCGCCTGGTAGGCGATGGCGTCGGCAGCCTTGGCCGTGTACCAGCCGCCGACCGCGCGGCGCAGCCCACGGCCCCAGCCGCGGAACTGCTCGACGTAGCCGGCGAACAGGAACAGGTGCGTGCCGGTGCGCGCTACCTGGGGCAGCGCGGCGAGCGCGAGCGCCGCGGACTCGGGGACCGACGCCGCGTACGCGAGCGCGAACAGAGCCGGGTTCTGCTTGGGCGCGGCGCCGCTCGTGGAGACGTGGACGATCGTGTCGACCAGCGTCGCCGGGTCTGCCACCGCCATCCGAGCCACGATCTCGGCGTTCTCGCGCGCAAGCGTCCCCGCCGCTGCGTAGTACGTGCCGCCGTCCACACCGAGCGTGAGGAAGCGGCGCAGGCGCGCTACGTCGTCGAGCACGAAGGTGTAGCCGCCGGCGGAGTTCGCCTCCTGGCGCGGGTCGGCGGGCTGGTTCTGGAGGGTCCGACGGCGGTTGATGGCGCGCAGGATGTCCATGGCGAAGCTCCTCTCGGGGTGGGTCGTTCCGGTGACGGGCAGAAGAGAGCGGTGGCGGGCGTGCCCACCACCGCTCCCGGGCATGGAAGCACGGGTGGGCGTTCTGTTTTCGAGTCAGGACCCTAGGTGGCTGGTCTCGGACTGACCAAGGCAATAACCAGGACCAGACCCATACGGCGCGAGACATCGCCGCCGCTTTTGCGAGCTACTGCCCGTACGGGTCCGTGAGCGTGAACGGGGTACGGGCTTCCTCCAGAGCAGCCTGCGGAAACTGCTCGCCCGCGACGTAGTAGCGGGCACGGGTGCGGCCGACCGGCTCCAGGACCCGCGCCGCCACGAGATCGCGCAGATCGCGCTGTGCCTGCTGAAGGCGCAGGTTCTCCGAGCGTTCGTACCGGCTGCGGCGCACCCGGCCCGAGAGCGCTACATCGTGCAGCGCGCTGACGACGCGGCCGCTGAGGCCCATGGAATCCACGAACGTGTCCAGCTGCTGGAGCACCCGGGTGGATCGTTCGAGCCGCAGCCGGACGGACTGGGTCTGTTGATGGGACGCCACGAGGTTGAACCTGACCCATTCGGAGACGTCCTGGTCGGGCAGATAGGTAGCCCCCCGAGCGCCGAGCTGGCGGTAGTACTCCCACGTGTTGCCCGGTCTGCCCAGCCAGGCCTCGATCGACGAGAACTCAGGGGCCAGAACACCTGACCGTGCCGTGACCAGCGTCTGCAGCGAGCGCGACATGCGACCGTTCCCGTCCGGCCACGGGTGGATGGAGACCAGGTGCAGGTGCGCCATCGCCGCCCGGACAACGGGGTGGGTGTCGTCATCGTCGTTGAGCCAGTCCACCAGCTCGGCCATGAGACCGGGCACCCCGTCCACCGAGGGCGCGGTGTAGACGGCGATGCTCGGGTCGCGGGTGTCGGTGACGTACACCGAGCCCTTGCGCCACTGTCCCGCTGGACGCAGCGGTGTGTGATGGTGCCCCTGGAGCATCCAGTGGAGCCCGTTGAGAAGACCCTTGCTGTAGCGGAAGTCCGGAGCGTCGTGCAGGGACTGGATGTAGGTCATCGTCCGCTGGTACGCGAGCGTCTCCTCGCGGTTCACCTCCGAGACGTCGACGTCGCGCTCACCGTCCATGAGGTCCTCGGCGTCGACGGTCGAGACCCGGAAGCCCTCGATCGAGTTCGAGGCCGCGACGGCATCGGCGGTCAGGAAGCGACGAAGGTCGTCGGTCCGCTTCGTGGGTGTCGACCGGACCTGCAGGCGCAGGTCGTCGCGCGCGCGATCGATGTCGGCGAGCACGCGCGCGTCGGCCGGCGACAGGTCTGGAGTCGGGAAGAGCATGTGGCCAGTCTGGTAATGACGCAATCATTGCGTCAATGCGTCAATGCGTCATTGCGGCGCTCAGTGCCGAACAGCCGCCAGCACCTCCTGCTCCTCTTCGCGGGTCAGGCCCGTGACCTCGGCGTCCGGTGTCGCCCTCAGCCACGCGAGGGTGTCGCGGGCGGTCTCGGCGAACGGCCGGATCATCAGGCCCGCCTGAAGCGACGGCGTGACGTCGTGCGCCATGAAGCCGGAGCCGACCAGGTCGGCGGCCCAGAACGGGATCGAGCGGGGGCCCGACCACGGGACGACCTCGTGCTCGGCGAGCACCTCCGGGGCCACGGGGACGAGCTCCGGGTCCGCCCCGGCACCGTCGGCCACCTGAGCAAGAAGCTCTGATCGAGGCACCGGCGGGCAGACGGCGTCGAAGTCTCCCGTGGTGCCCGCCTCCGCCGCCGTCACGATCCACTCCGCGAGGTCGCGGACGTCGACGAGCTGGACCGGGGCGTCCAGGGGCTCCGGAACCAGGACCGGCAGGCCGTCTCGCGCCGCCTCCGCGAACCGAGCCGGCCAGTAGGCGAACCGGCCGCTCGGGTCACCGGGCCCGACGATCAGGCCGGGCCGGATCACGAGTGCCTGCGAGGTACCGGCGCGGACCAGGGTCTCGCACGCCACCTTCATGGCGCCGTAGGTCTCGGGGCCGGACGCCGGATCGTCGTCGGTCTCGATCGGCTCGAGCAGGGCCAGCGTGGCGGGCGTACTGCCGACGGTGGCGGTGTCCGCGTAGACATTGACGGTCGACACGAACGTCCAGTGCGCGTCCGGGAAGGCCGCCACTGCCTTGCGCACGTGCGAGGGGATGCGGGAGACGTCGACGACGGCATCGAACTGCCTACCGGCGAGCTCCGACGGCACCGCCTCCGCACGGTCCCAGCGGACGAGCGAGGCGCCGTCCGGCACCGTGCCGCTCACGCCTCGGGCAGCGCACGTGACGTCGTGACCGTGGGCCAGCGCGGCCTGCGCCACCGCACGGGACAGGAAGACCGTTCCACCGAGAACCAGGATTCGCATGGCCCCACCGAACCGCATGCCGGCCGCGGGGACCATGCGAATCTGCTGGTGGCGAATCTCCGGCAGGCGTAGGCCCGATAAATGCTGGTCAGGGCCGACCGGCGCGTCTAGGGTCCTGGTCTGACAACAGAACACTGGAACGAGCACGGGTGGGCCGGAGACCGTCGGTTACCACTCTCCATGGGGAAACGCGGGTTCGAATCCCGTCGGCGCCTTCGGGCGACGTAGTTCAGCGGCCTAGAACGTCGACCCCGGCTGTCGTACACATGCCCACCTGTGCCTCGTAGAGCGGGCCGGAGCTTCTTCGGTTACCTGGTAGATGGCAGTGCGGGTTCGACCCCCGGCCCGGCAACGGGTTCTGCTCGGCGGCACAAGCCGCTGTTCCGGAGGGCACACACACGCCCGCTCGTCCACGTGACGAAAAAGGTGGCGGGCCTCAGCCCGCCACCTTTCTCATGTTCGGTCGGTGGCACAGCAGGGACCACGAGCTCACGACCCGCCACGGAGCGGGAAGCGTATTCCCACCCACGCGCCGAGGACATACCGTGGTCCCCGGGCACTCCCCACGAACGTTCCAGACCGGACAAGGAAGTCACCGGCCACTGGGCCGTGGGCGTTGCGCCGTTCCTCGAGATGTACCCGTGAAAGGACCTTCCATGCCTGAGACCCCCCGCTTCGTCCCCGGACCGCAGTACGACGGGTGGCTGACCGGCGTCGAGCAGATCGGCTACGGCGGCGACTACAACCCCGAGCAGTGGCCCGAGGAGGTCTGGGCGGAGGATGTCCGGCTGATGAAGGAGGCGGGCGTGAACCTCGTCAGCCTGGGCATCTTCAGCTGGGCGCTCCTGGAGCCGCGCGAGGGCGAGTTCGACTTCGCCTGGCTGGACCGGGTGATCGGCCTGCTCCACGACGGCGGCGTGCGGGTGCTGCTCGCCACGCCCACAGCGGCTCCGCCGGCGTGGCTGTACGCGGCCCACCCGGACGCCCGGGTGGTCGACCGGACCGGCACGCCGATGGGTCCCGGCGGGCGCGGCCTCATGGCCCCCACCGCGCCGGCGTACCGGGAGGCCGCGTTGCGCATCACCACCGAGCTGGCCGAGCGGTACGGCACGCACCCTGCCGTCGTGGGGTGGCACGTGCACAACGAGTACGGCGCGCCGGTCGCCCTGGACTACTCCGTCCACGCCCAGCGCGCGTTCCGCGAGTGGCTGCGCGCGCGGTACGGCTCGCTGGGCAGCCTGAACGCCGCCTGGGGCACCGCCTTCTGGGGCCAGCACTACGCGGACTGGGAGCACGTGCAGGTGCCGGCGGCGACCACCACCCCGGCCAACCCGGCCCAGCAGCTCGACTTCGCGCGGTTCTCCGACGCCGCCCTGCGCGCCTGCTTCGTCGCGGAGCGCGACGCCGTCCGCGAGCACTCCGCCGCGCCCGTCACCACGAACTTCATGGCGGCCAGCTGCCCTGCCACGGACCTGTTCGCGTGGGGCGCGGAGGTGGACATCGTCTCGAACGACCACTACCTGCAGGCCGCCGACCCGCGGGGGTACGTGAGCCTCGCGCTGGCCGCCGACCTGACCCGGTCGGTAGCCGGCGGCAAGCCGTGGCTCCTGCTGGAGCACTCGACGTCGGCGGTGAACTGGCAGCCCCGCAACGTCGCCAAGCGGCCGGGTGAGCTGGCCCGCAACTCGTTCTCGCACCTGGGCCGCGGCGCTGACGCGATCATGTTCTTCCAGTGGCGCGCCTCCCGCTCCGGCGCGGAGAAGTTCCACTCGGCGATGCTGCCCCACGCCGGCACCGGTTCCCGGGTGTGGCGCGAGGTGACCGAGCTGGGCGCGCACCTCGGCCGCCTGACTGAGCTGGCCGGCTCCCGGGTGCACGCGGACGTCGCCCTGCTGTGGGACTACGAGTCGTTCTGGGCGCAGGACCTGGAGTTCCGGCCGAGCCAGGACGCACGGCACCGCGAGCGCGTCGAGACCTACTACGACCGTCTCTGGCGCGACGGCCACACCGTCGACCTGGCGCGGCCGAGCCAGGACCTGTCGGGGTACAAGCTGGTCGTCGCGCCGGCGTCGTACCTGCTCACCGCTGACGACGCCGCAAACCTCACCGCCTACGTCGAGGGCGGCGGCACGCTGCTGGTCAGCTACTTCAGCGGCATCGTCGACGAGCACGACGCGGTGCACCCGGGCGGCTTCATGGCCCCGCTGCGCGAAGCGCTGGGCGTACGGGTCGAGGAGTTCCTGCCGCTGCGCGAGGACGACTCGCTCACCGTCTCGTACCGCGCGGGGGCGGCGTCCGCGGGCACTGCGAGCATGGACTCCACCGCGCTCACCGGCACGGTCTGGGCCGACGACCTCGTGCTCGACGGCGCGGAGCCCGTCGGCACCTACGCGGACGGCCCCAACCCGGGTGGCGCCGCCATCACGCGACACCGCCACGGCGCGGGCACCGGCTGGTACGTCTCGACGAGCCTGGACGTCGAGGCCCTGGCCACGGTCATGGCCGACGTGTACGCGGGCGCGGGCCTGCCACCGTCGGGCACCGTGGAGGGGCTGGAGGTGGTGCACCGCACCGGGGACGGCGGCACCTACACCGTGGCGATCAACCACACGGACGGCCCCGCGCCGCTCTCCCTCGGCTCGCCGGCCACCGATCTGCTCACGGGCGACTCCGTGCCGGACGGCGTCGAGGTGCCGGCAGGCGCCGTCCGGGTGCTGCGCACCACCAACCGCTGACGTCGAGAGACAATGTCCCCCATGACTGAACCGCAGTGGCTCGAAGCCTGGACCGCCGAGGACGGCGCGCGCCGGGTCGACGAGCTCTTCACCCGTTCGTTCGACGGCTCCCCCGAGGGTGTCTGGTCCGCCCCCGGCCGGGTCAACCTCATCGGCGAGCACACCGACTACAACGCCGGGCTCTGCCTCCCCACCGCACTGCCGCACCGCACCTACATCGCGCTGCGCCCGCGCGAGGACGACCAGGTCCGCCTGGTGTCGGCGCAGGCGGAGGGCGTGTGGGAGGCCCGCCTGTCCGACGTCACGCCCGGCGCGGTGCGCGGCTGGGGCGCCTACGTCGCCGGCGTCGCCTGGGCCCTGGCCGAGGCCGGCCACAAGATGGGCGGCTTCGACGCCGCTGTCGACTCGTGCGTGCCGTTCGGGGCCGGGCTGAGCTCGTCGGCGGCGCTGGAGGCCGCGGCGGCAGTGGCACTGGACGCGGTGGCGGGGCTCGGCCTCGCGGCGTCCGACGGCGGTCGCGCCGAGCTGGTCGAGGCCAGCCGGCGCGCGGAGAACGAGATCGCCGGTGCGCCGACGGGCGGTCTCGACCAGTCGGCATCACTGCGCTGCCGCGAGGGGTACGCGCTGCTGCTCGACTTCCGGCCGGGGCTGAACCCGCTGGAGTCCGGCGTGCCCGTGCCGTTCGACCTGGCCACGGCCGGCCTGACCCTGCTGGTCGTCGACACCAGGGCCGAGCACTCCCACGTGGACGGCGAGTACGGCGCCCGCCGCGCGGCCTGCGAGCAGGCCGCGAAGCTGCTCGGCCTGGACTCCCTCCGCGAGATCGCCCCGACCCTTGGCGGCATGGGCATCGACCGCGCGCTGGCCGAGCTCGAGCCGCACGACCCCGAGGGCGTCCTGCGCCGCCGGGTCCGGCACGTCGTGTCCGAGATCGACCGTACCGCCCGCTTCGCAGACCTGGTGCGGGAGGGCCGCGCGGCCGACGTCGGCCCGTTCATGCTGGCCTCGCACGCCTCCCTGCGTGACGACTACGAGGTGTCCTGCCGCGAGCTCGACCTCGTCGTCGACTCCGCCATGGCCGCGGGTGCGCTCGGCGCGCGCATGACCGGTGGCGGGTTCGGCGGCAGCGCCATCGCGCTGGTTCACCTGTCCGACGTCGACGCGGTCGCCCAGTCGGTCGCGGACGCGTTCGCGGACGCGGGCCTGACTGCTCCGGCGTTCCTGCTGGCCCCGCCGTCGGCCCCGGCGGCCTGACCGCCGGCATCCGGGTGCGGCCTCGCTGGTCGCGCGTGCCGGGACCCTGGTCCCGACACGCGCGTCCAGCCGCTTCGCCCGTAGTACCGCGTACTGCATAGTAGTGTGGCTAACGTGACAGCATCGCGTCCCCCCGAGGGTCACCTGCTGTGCGCAAAGTCTTGGCTTCACCCCGTATTTTCATCCCGGCCCAACCCGGACCTGCGCTAATGTCCGCCGGGCTGCCAGTCCGCAGACCCCAATGTCCCCGCCGCGAGGAGCCCACATGGGTGCCGTCCGCCAGTACGTCTTCCCCACCGCCCGGATCATCATCTGGGCGGTGATCGCCGCGGCGCTCGTCGCGCTCGCCCTCAAGGGAGCCGAGCTGGACCCGCCGGACGCGCTCCAGCCGACGGGCGAGATCTCCGAGTCGGTCATCGCCGTCGACAAGGGCTCCGTCACCAACGCGGTGACCGTGCCGGCCTCCGTCGTCTCCGACCCGCCCGTCGAGATCAAGGCCACCGCCGACGGCGTCATCGCCGAGATCGAGGTGGACGACGCGAAGGTCCGCAAGGACAGCCGCGTCCTGTGGATCAAGACCGAGGAGCTCGTCGAGCCGGTCGTCGAGGTCGACGAGAAGACCGGCGAGGAGACCGTCACCGAGCAGGAACCGAAGGTCACCTGGACCTCGGCCCTCGCGCCCGTCAGCGGCACCGTCGACATCACGGTGCTCAAGGACCAGGCGGTCACCGTTGGCGAGGCCATCGGCACCGTCTCCCCCGGCACGCTGTCGGTCTCGGGCACGCTCACCGCCGACCAGCAGTACCGGCTCGTCGGGGCGGCAGGGAAGGCCCAGGTGACGCTCAAGGGCGGCCCGGCACCGTTCACCTGCACCGGGCTCACCATCGGCGAGGCGCCTGGTGGCGCGGGCGGCGAAGGCGGCGGCGAGGCCATGGCGGAAGCGCCCACCGATGCCGCCACCGGCGCCGTCAGCTGCTCCATCCCGCGCAAGATCAAGGCATTCTCCGGCCTCGGCGGAGAGATCGAGATCACCAACGGCAACGCGAAGGACGTCGTGGTCGTCCCGATCAGCGCGGTGCTCGGCACCTCGCAGACCGGCAAGGTGTGGACGGTCGCCGAGGAGGGCGCGGAGCCGGAAGCCCGCGAGGTGACGCTGGGCCTGACCGACGGTCTGCAGGTGGAGATCACCAAGGGCTTGAAGCCGGGCGAGCAGATCCTCGAGTTCATCCCCGTCGACGACGGCACCGAGGGGGGCGTCGACTGCGCGGACATGACCGCCTACGACGAGGCCTCGATGAACGGCGACATGGAGACGATGCAGGCGTTCGAGGAGGAGTGCTTCGGATGACGGCCACCCCGCTCGTCGACCTGCAGGGCGTCACCCGGCACGTCGAGCTGCCGAACGGCAGCACCCTCGAGATCCTCCGCGGAGTCGACCTGACGGTCGGCCCGGGCGAGCACGTAGCGATCGTCGGCCGCTCCGGCACCGGCAAGTCCACGCTGCTGAACATCCTCGGTCTGCTCGACTCCCCCACCTCGGGCGAGTACCTGCTGGAGGGCGAGCCGGTCGGCCGCCTGCGGAGCCGGGCCCTGGCCCGCCGCCGGGGCGACGACTTCGGCTTCGTGTTCCAGCAGTTCAACCTGCTGCAGGGACGCACGGCGCTCGAGAACGTCGCAGCACCCCTCCTGTACGCGCGCGGCAAGCAGTTCTGGAACCGGACCAGGCTCGCCACGCAGTCCCTCACGCGCGTCGGCCTGGGCGAACGGCTCGACACCCGGCCGGAGAAGCTCTCCGGCGGTGAGCAGCAGCGCGTCGCCATCGCTCGTGCGCTCGTGCGCGGGCCGCGGGTCATCCTCGCCGACGAGCCGACGGGCGCCCTCGACGTCGAGACCGGCCAGGCCATCATGACCCTCCTGGACGACGCCGCGAGCGAGACCGGATCAGCGCTGGTCACCATCACGCACGACCTGGCGATCGCGGCTCGCGCCGACCGCCAGTTCCGGCTGGCCGACGGCGTCCTGGTCCCGATCCGCCTCGACGCACCCGCCGCGGTGGCCGAGAACGCGGCCGCCGCGACCATCGCCGTCGCCGAGACGGCGAGGCAGACCGCATGACCGGCGTCGTCGGCGCGATCCTCGAGGCCTGGGACGAGCTGCGGATCCACCGGGTGCGGGTGCTCCTCGCCCTGATCGGCGTCGCCTGCGCCGTCACCGCGATCACCGGCATCACCGCGGCCGTGACGATGGTCGGCCAAGCCATGCAGGAGGAGACCGAGCGCATGACCGGCCGGGACACCACCCTCCAGGCCTGGTCCATGGGCAGCGGGCAGATGTCGCCCGCCGAGGTCGACGCCGCGGTCGACGGGGTCGCCGAGCGGCACGACATCTCGTACCACTCCGTGCAGGCGACCGCCGACCTGAAGGTCCGTGGCGCCCAGGCCGGCGACTACGTCGAGTGGTCGGCCGTCGACGTCGACCACGGGACCATCACCCGCCAGGGCATGGAGGAAGGGCGCTGGTTCAGCGACGCCGATACCGAGCGGCTGGCTCCCGTCCTGGTGGTCAACCAGGCCTTCCTGGACGCGTACGCCGACGGCGCTCCCGCCACGGCGCACCCGACGGTGGTGATCGAGGGCGAGACGCCGGTCGCCGCCACCGTGATCGGCGAGATACCCGTGCAGTGGAACGACGAGGGGCCGCGTGCCCTGATGCTGTTCGACCAGGCGATGCACTGGTTCCCGGACCGGGTCATGGCCGACGCGTACCGGTTCTGGGTGCCACCGGAGCTCGCCGAGCAGTTCGCCGCGGTGCTGCCTCGTGACCTGGCGGCGGCGGGCGTGCTGTTCGACGTGCAGCCGCCGCAGGAGGACCCGCTGGTGATCGACCGCGTGCTGCAGTACCTCGTGCTCGGGGTGGGCGGGTTCGCGCTGCTGCTGGGTGGGCTCGGACTGCTGAACATCGCGCTCGTCACGGTGCGCTACCGGATCCGGGAGATCGGCATCCGCCGGTCGTTCGGGGCGACGAGCGGCCGCGTGTTCTTCGGCGTCCTCATGGAGTCGGTGGTCGCGACCACCGTCGCCGGAGTGGTCGGGGTGGTGGTCGCCGTGGCGATCATCAAGAACATCCCGATCGACCGCATCTTCGGCCGCCCGATCGACGACCTACCGGGCTTCCCCTTCGACGCCGCACTGGTGGGTATGGCCTGCGCCATCGGCATCGGTGCCCTGGCGGGCCTGATCCCGGCGATCTACGCGGTCCGCGTCAAGGTAATAGACGCGATCCGCTACTAGCTCGCCCCGCCACCGCCCCCGCCCCCGTTGAGTGCTGGATATTTGTGGCCTGAACGGCCTCAAGCCCGCAAATACCCAGCACTCAACGAGGCAAGGTCGTTAAAACTCGTAAGTGGCTACCAGCGGGGCGTGGTCGCTCCAGCGCTCGGCGTAGGTGGGCGCTCGGTCGACCTCGACCTTGCGGCACGCAGCCGCGAGGGCACGGTTGGCGAGCTGGTAGTCGATACGCCAGCCGGCGTCGTTGTCGTACGCCTTGCCGCGCCAGGACCACCACGTGTACGGGCCGGGCCCGTCGCCGGCGTGCGTGCGCCCGAGGTCGGTCCAGCCGAGCTCGTCGAGCCAGTGCGTCACGTACGCGCGCTCCTCGGGCAGGAAGCCGGCGCTCTTCAGGTTGCCCTTCCAGTTCTTGATGTCGACGTTCTGGTGGGCGATGTTGAGGTCGCCGGCGACGACGGCGGGTACCGGGGCCGTCGAGAGCTCCGCCAGACGGGCCGTGACCTTCTCCAGGTAGGTGTACTTGGCCACCATGGTGTGCTCCTGGCCCGGGTTGGTCGACCCGGAGTGGAGGTAGGCGGAGACGGCGGTGAGCGTGCCGCCACCGGGCAGCTCGACGTCGGCCTCGATCCAGCGGCCGGTGTCGGCGCCGGCCTCGACCGCGCCGTCGGTCCCGTAGGCCGCCAGACCCGTCCGCACCTCACCGAGCGGCAGCCGGGACGCCACGAGCACCCCGGCGCGTCCCTTGACCTCGCTCTCGGCATGCGCGACGTGCCAGCCGTCGAGCAGCTCACGGACGACCTTGTCGGGGGCACGCACCTCCTGCAGCAGGAGCACGTCGGGCGTACGGGTGGCGATCCAGGCCTCCATGCCGCGGCGGACTGCGGCTCGGATCCCGTTGACATTGGCGGTGGCGACGATCAGGGGCACCGGGGAAGCCTAACGGCCACCTCTGACAGCGCCCGCCGTCCCCGCCCCCGTCACGCCCCGTCGTGGGCTGCCTGCAGCGCCGCGACGTCGATCTTGCCCATCTTGAGCATCGCGTTCATCGTGGCGATCTGCGCGGGCGTCGAGTACGTGCCGGAGAGCTGTTCGAGCTCCTGGGGGATCACCTGCCAGGACACCCCGTACTTGTCCTTGAGCCAACCGCAGGCGCCGGGCTCGCCGCCGTCGGCGGTCAGGAGGTCCCAGTAGTGGTCGACCTCCTCCTGCCCCTCGACGGACAGGTAGAACGAGAACGACTCGTTCAGCATGACGTGCGGCCCTGCGTTCAGCCCGGTGACGGGCAGTCCGCACACCGTGAACTCCACGACGAAGTCCGCGCCCGGCTCGGCACCCGGCGCGTCCTCCGGCGCCTTCACGACGTTGTCCACGGACGAGCCGGGGATGTGCTCGGCGTAGAACGCGGCGGCCTCACCGGCCTTGTTGTTGGCGAACCAGAGATGCGCTCGAACAGTGACCATCGTGTCCTCCTGAGTTGGTCGAGGGCACCATCGGCCCCCGTCCCCCAGTTCGACTCGGTCAGCGAGGAAATCTCATCGCACGACGGGCCAGCTGTCAGATGACCATGCAGCTGCTGCCAAGATCCGGAGCTCCTTGGCAGCAATTGCATGGTCAACCACAGTCCGGCGGCTGACGTCAGTGCGTAAGCACTCCGCCGTGCGGCATCTCCCACGCCTCAGCGAGGCGCGACGGCCGGACGGCGGACCCGTCGCCGAAGAACTCACAGAACTTCATGATCAGCGGGTCCCAGCCGACGGGGTCCACGTAGTGCGTGTCCGGGATGACCAGCTCCTCGGCGACGTGGCTGCGCAGCACGCGGACCTGGAAGACCGCCGCCCCGGATCCCGGCGAGCCGAGCGGAGCCTCCTGGACCAGTGCGCATTCGAGCTGCACCGGGCACTCGGCCACACGCGGTGCCTCGACCATGTCGGACACCTGCTCCGTGAGTCCTGCCAGGGCAAATTTGTCCCGGACGAACTCGTACCCCATCGCCGCCTTCCGCTGCGACACGTCAGGCTTCCCGGTGGTGAGCGCCAGCCGGTCCACGACGTCGACCATGCCGGACGGGACGAGGTTCAGTACGCACTCTCGTTCGCGGTGCAGGTTCGCGGCTGTCTGGGCGGAGTCGCCCAGGCCCAGCACGCAGTGGTCGTTGAGCCACCACGCGGACGAGATGGGCGCGAGATTGGCCGACCCGTCGGAATTTCGTGTCGAGATGAGCACCACCGGCGTGCCGAAGTACATGACCTTGAGGTCGATCGTCCTGTGCATGCACCAAGCCTGGCGCCGACTCGCGTGCGGATCTGGCGGTAAACGGCCGTCGCGTGCCGGATCGTCTCGGGCGTCGGTCCGGCTCGTCACCGGGTCGGACCGTCACCGGGTGGGCCACGCGTTCAGACCAGTCACGTGTTCCTCAACGCCCGTGTCAGCGCGAGCACCGGTTCGTCGTCGAGGACGATCGTCGAGCCCGGCGGGACGGAGACACCGTCGACGCTCACCCCGGCGCCGTCGGGCACATAACCGCGCCGCACGTAGAGCCGCTGGGCGCGGCCGTAGGCGGCGTAGAGCCCGACGCGACGTCTACTGACTCTCGTTCACCATGTAGATGCTGCCAAGAACGGCCCAATCTTGGCAGCAGGTGCATGGTGAACGAGAGTCAGTAGACATCAGCCCGCGAGCGCCCGCTCCGCCGACTCCACGACGTTCGCCAGCAGCATCGCGCGCGTCATGGGGCCGACGCCGCCCGGGTTCGGCGACACCCAGCCCGCGACCTCGGCCGCCTCGGGCGACACGTCGCCGACGACGCGCGACTTGCCCGTCTCCGGGTCGGTCTCGCGCGAGACGCCGACGTCGATCAGCACCGCGCCCGGCTTCACCATGTCGCCGGAGACGATGCCCTTGACGCCCGCGGCGGCCACGACGACGTCGGCCCGCCTGACCAGGCCGGCGAGATCGGTGGTGCCCGTGTGCGTGAGCGTGACCGTCGCGTTCACGGCGCGCCGCGTGAGCAGCAGGCCGATCGGGCGGCCCACGGTGACACCGCGGCCAAGGACCACGATCTCCTTGCCGGCGAGCTTGATGCCGTGCCGCTCCACCAGCTCGATGATGCCGCGCGGGGTGCAGGGCAGCGAGGAGGTGACCTCCTCGTTGACCCGCAGCACGAGGCGCCCCAGGTTGGTGGGGTGCAGGCCGTCGGCGTCCTTGTCGGGGTCGACGAGCTCGAGCACCCGGTTGGTGTCGATGCCCTTCGGCAGCGGCAGCTGGACGATGTACCCGGTGCAGTCCGGGTCCTCGTTCAGCCGGCGCACCGCTGCCTCGATGTCGTCCTGCGTGGCGTCCGCCGGGAGGTCCTCCCGGATCGACGCGATGCCGACCTCGGCGCAGTCGCGGTGCTTGCCCGCGACGTACCACTGCGACCCGGGGTCCTCGCCGACCAGGAGCGTGCCGAGCCCGGGCACGACGCCGCGCTCACGGAGCGCGGTCACCCGCTCCTTCAGCTCCGCCTTGATGGCGCCGGCGGTCGCTTTCCCGTCGAGAATCTGTGCACTCATGCGTACCTTCCTCGGTGAGTGCTGGGTATCTGCGCTCTGAAGCCGTTCAGCCCGACAGATACCCAGCACTCAACGGAATTGTCAGAGGCCCGGGTAGAGCGGGAACTTGGCCGTCAGCGCCGCCACCCGGGTTGAGAGAGCGTCCACGTCCGTGCCCGCGCCGTCCTTCAGGGCCGTCGCGATGATGTCGGCGACCTCGGTGAACTCGGCGTCGCCGAACCCGCGCGTGGCGAGCGCCGGCGTACCGATCCGCAGGCCCGAGGTGACGCGCGGCGGACGCGGGTCGAACGGGACGGCGTTGCGGTTGACGGTGATCCCGGCGTCGTGCAGGAGGTCCTCTGCCTGCTGGCCGTCGAGGTTCGAGTTCCGCAGGTCCACGAGCACCAGGTGCACGTCGGTGCCGCCGGTGAGGACGGATGCGCCGGCCGCCGCCACGTCGGGCTGGGAGAGGCGCTCCGCGATGATCGAGGCGCCCCGCAGCGTGCGCTCCTGGCGGTCCTTGAACGCGTCGGTCCCCGCGATCTTGAACGAGACGGCCTTGGCGGCGATCACGTGCATGAGCGGGCCGCCCTGCTGGCCCGGGAACACGGCGGAGTTGATCTTCTTGGCGTACTCCTCCTTGGAGAGGATGAAGCCGGAGCGCGGCCCGCCGATCGTCTTGTGCACGGTCGAGGAGACGACGTCAGCGTGCGGCACCGGGGAGGGGTGCAGCCCCGCCGCGACGAGCCCGGCGAAGTGCGCCATGTCGACCCACAGCTTGGCGCCCACCTCGTCGGCGACCTCACGGAACGCGGCGAAGTCGAGCTGACGCGGGTAGGCGGACCAGCCGGCGATGATGACGTCGGGGCGGTGCTCGAGCGCCTTCTTTCGGACCTCGTCCATCTCGATGCGGTAGGTCTGCGGGTCCACACCGTACGAGCCGACGTCGTACAGCTTGCCGCTGAAGTTGATCTTCATGCCGTGCGTGAGGTGGCCGCCGTGGGCCAGCTCGAGGCCGAGGATCTTGTCACCGGCGTTGATCAGGGCGTGCAGCACCGCGGCGTTGGCCTGCGCACCCGAGTGCGGCTGGACGTTGACGTGCTCGGCGCCGAACAGGTCCTTGGCGCGGGCGATCGCGAGGTTCTCCGCGATGTCCACCTGCTCGCAGCCACCGTAGTAACGGCGACCCGGGTAGCCCTCGGCGTACTTGTTGGTCAGGACCGAACCCTGGGCCTCCAGGACGGCGCGCGGCACGAAGTTCTCGGACGCGATCATCTCGAGTGTGTCGCGCTGGCGGGCCAGCTCTCCGTCCAGGACGGCGGCGATCTCGGGGTCGAGCTCGGCGAGCGGGGTGGCGAGCGGGTCGGGAGTCGATGCGCTCATAGCTCCTCGATTCATGCGGGACGGGGATAGTCGGACGGCGGTGGAAGGCACACGCACCGCGACAGTCCTGCCCGGGCGCACACCTAGCACGAGGTGACCCAGGGCCCAGGCGAACGACCCGTCGTCAGCATGACTCGTCGCTCCCCGGTGGTGATCCACCTGACGCCAGTCGCGACCCGAAGATCGTAGCAGCGGCGGTAGGAACCCGTGCCCGGCGACCGCCCGAGGACTCCGCCGGCGACCGTGAGGCCCGTGATCACAACGAAAGTACCTGAGACCCTTTCGCGATTCACCCGTACGTCGCTATGGTGCCGCCCATGCCCTACCCCGTGTCACCGGACGCAGGTGTCCCGGAACACCAGCCAGACCGTACCGCCTCCGGCCAGTTCCAGCCGGGCGGACAGCCGCAGCCAGGTCCCTTCCGTACGAACCAGCCCTCCCCCGGGCCGGCCCCCGCCGGCCGCCCGCAGTCCGGCCAGTTCGCCACCCGTTCCCAGTCCCGCCAGCTGCCGCCCGACACCGGGCGGCACGCAGCGGATCATGCCAGGAACGACGACGGCGGCGGCCGGCGCAAGACCGGCGGCCGACGGGACTGGATCTGGTCCGTCGTCGCGTTCCTGGTCGCCGCAGGCGTCATCGGAGCCGTCGGCATCTACTTCTTCGGGCCTGACGCCTCCGAGGAGAGCACCGCGATCTGGGCGGTCGACGCGTGTGCGGGACCCGACCCGTCGGCCGAGGACACCGGCGCCGCTACCGACACCTACCGCCCCCTGGCGTGCGACGACGCGGCGGCCACCGTCACGGTCCTCGACATCCAGGACGCCGTGTCGGTGGGCCAGGCGCACTGCCCGACCGGCACCGACGTCGTCTTTCAGAAGGACGGCCAGGCGGGCGGCGTGACCCAGGCCGTGTGCGCCCGCAACCTCTCGGACGACCACCCCGGTGATCCAGGGATGGGCGGCGGCCAGCTCGTGACCGGCGACTGCGTGACCGAGGAGGGCCGCGAGGCGAAGTGCGGGTCGAAGGGCACGCGCGAGGTGGTCGGCCTCACGATCGGCGGCAGCAAGTGCCCGGACGGGACCGCCGACCGGATCGAGCTGGGCTTCGACGCACAGCGCAGCTACGAGACGATCTGCCTCGCCAAGTAGGAGATGGCACGGTGGGTGACGCCTCCAAGCCTGACCTGCACCGTCATCTTTCGCTCATCCGGCCGAAACCAGCGGTCACCACACATTGGCTAGATTCGCAGCATGACTCGTCTCCGGCAGACTGTCTTCGAGCGCAACGTCCCGGCCCGGGCCGTCGTCGACCACGCCCTCGGCGCGGCGCGCCACGCGGTGTTCTGGCTGGACGACGTGGCGGAGCGGGCCGGCGGTCCCCCGCTGTCGGCGCCGGTCCGGGCCGACATCGCGGTGGTCGGCGGCGGGTACACCGGCCTGTGGTCGGCGCTGCGCGCGAAGCAGCGGCACCCCGGTGCACGGGTGGTGCTGGTCGAGGGCCGTTCGGTGGGGTGGGCGGCGTCCGGACGCAACGGCGGGTTCTGCGGCACGCGCCTCACGCACGGCGACGGCGGCGGCCGCCCGCCCGACGATCCCGCGATCCTGGCGCGCCTCGGCCAGGAGAATCTCGCGGCCATCGGCTCAGCGGTGCGCGACCTGGACCTGGACTGCCAGTGGGAACGCACCGGCGTGATCGACCTCGCGATCGAGCCGCACCAGATCGACTGGCTGCAGGACGCCGCCGCGCGGGCCACCCGCACCGGCGTCACGCACACGTTCCTGGACCGCGCGAAGCTGCGCGCCGAGATCGCGAGCCCCACCTATGAGGCGGGCCTCCTCCGGCCCGACGACGCCGCGCTGGTGCACCCGGCGCGCCTGGCCACCGAGCTGGCACGGATCGCGACGGAGCTCGGCGTGGAGATCTTCCAGCAGACCCGGGTGACCGGCCTGACCCTCGCGGGCCGCGGTGCGCGGGACGCCGTCGTCCTGCGTACGACGTCGCCCGTCGGCGAGGCGGCCGTGCTGGCCGACCGTGTGCTCCTCGGGACCAGCGCGTTCCCGCCCCTGTTGCGGCGCTACCGGCGTCACACCGTGCACGCCCGCGACCACGTGATCGCGACGGAGCCCCTGTCCGCCGAGCTGCTGGGCGCGATCGGCTGGCACGGGCGGCAGGGCCTCGTCGACCTGGCGAACCGGTCCCACTACTACCGGTTGACCGGCGACCACCGCATAGTCTTCGGCGGGCCCGACGCCGGACCCCCCTCCGGCGGACCGGTGCGCCGGGCGGCCGAGGAGCGGCCGGAGCCGTACCGCCGGCTCGCCGAGCACCTGCTGACGACCTTCCCGCAGCTCGAGGGCATCCGGCTGACCCACCGGTGGTCCGGGGTGGTCGACGTGGCGACCCGGCCCGGTGCGTTCTTCGGCCAGGCGGCCGGCGGTCGGGTGCAGCACGCAGCGGGCCTCGCGGGCCGCGGCGTCGCCGGGAGCCACTTCGCCGCGCAGGTCATGCTGGACCGCCTCGACGCCCGCGACGGCTCCCCCGCCACCGAGCGCACGGCGCTGGCACTGGTCCGGCGGACGCCGCTGCCGTTCCCGCCGGAGCCGATAGCGACGCTCGGCATCCGGGCCACCCGCCGGGCGCTCGACCAGGCAGATCACCAGGGCGGGCGACGCAACCCGCTGCTCCGGTCGCTCGACGCACTTGGCCTGGGCCTCGATACCTGATTGGCTGCTCGGACCGTCCGACGTCGAAGGAGCACACAGTGGCCACGCCTCCGGTCCCCGAGAACATCGCCCAGATCCTCCAGCGGCCGAACCCCGCCGTCATGGCCACGGTCCGACCCGACGGCGCGCCCGTCTCGGTCGCCACCTGGTACCTGTACGACGACGGCCGCGTGCTGCTCAACCTCGACGGCACCCGCAAGCGCCTGGACCACCTGCGGGCCGACCCGCGGGTCTCCCTCACGGTGCTCGACGGCGACAGCTGGTACCGCCACATCAGCCTCCGCGGCCGCGTGACGATCACGCCCGACAAGGACCTCGCCGGCATCGACCGGCTCTCCACGCAGTACACGGGCAACCAGTACCCGGACCGCGTCAGCCCGCGGTTCGACGCGTGGATGGAGATCGAGTCCTTCCACGCCTGGGGCTACTGACCTCAGCCGTCCTGCGGCACGCTCTGCGCGCCCGCTGCGCCGAGCACCCGGCGCAGGTAGGTGTACGTCAGGTCGCCGGCCGCCTTGTCGTACTGCTCCTCGTAGCCGTGCTTCGTGTACATCGCGAGGTTCTGCTTGGAGTCCTTGCCGGTGAAGACCCAGATCTCCTTGGTCTGCTCCGGCAGGTACGGGAGCACGGCGAAGAGCATCTCGGTGCCGATGCCGCGGGCCTGCTTGTCCGGGGCCACGGCGAGCCGGCCGAGCGTCGCCTTCTCGTCCTCGATCTCGACGCGCACCGAACCGATCATCCGGTGGCCCTCCCACGCGCCGATCGTCACCACGTCGTCGCGTGCCAGGTCGTCGCGGAGCTCCGCGAGCGTCTGGGTCAGCGGCGGGATGTGCGGGTCGTCGTACAGCTGGGCCTCGGTCACGAACGCGGCGCGCCGCAGCGTGAGAAGCTCGCCCGCATGGTCGTCCTCGACCAGCGCGATCGTCGTGGTGGAGTTGCTCATAGGGCCATGGTGTCAGAGGTCCCGCGCCCGGGTCGACGCCGGCTCGTGGTGCGGACGGTGCGTGTCGGTGGCCCCGGCTAGATTGCGGCCATGGGGAATCAAGGAGCCCAGCAGCGGACAGCAGCCGGGGAGCACATCGAGGTGCGGCCCGCCGTCGGGCGGTACGACGACTTCTACGAGGTGGTGGGGGTCAAGAAGCCCGGCGGCAAGGGCTGCTGGTGCATGAACTACCGCGATAGCCGTGTCCCGGTGGAGGAGCGTCCCGGCTACATGCAGGACCTCTGCAAGACCGATCCCGGGCCCGGGGTGCTCGTCTATGTGGACGACGTCGTGGCCGGCTGGTGCTCGATAGCGCCCCGGTCCAGCTACCGCCGGCTCATAAACACCCGCAGCATCCCCTTCGTCGACGACCGGGACGCGTGGGTGGCGGTCTGCTTCGTCATCCGGGCCGGGTATCGCAAGCGCGGCCTCATGCATCACCTGCTCGCCGGGGCCGTGGAGCACGCCCGGGCGCACGGCGCCGAGGTGGTCGAGGGCTATCCGGCCGACGTCGGCCCTGATCGCGTCGACACGACCAGCGGATATGTCGGGACCGTGCGCATGTTCGAGGCCGCGGGCTTCCACCGCGCGGCGGAGACCGCCGGCGTGAGCGGTGGTCGACGGCGCTGGGTGATGCGGCGCGAGCTCGCGCCCCGGGAGGGGCCTGCCGCCGTGGCGGGTTAGCCTGCCCGCATGAACGCCGCGACCGAAGCCACCCACTGGATCCTCACCATGTCCTGCCCGGACCAGCCGGGAATCGTGCACGCGGTGGCGGGAATGCTCGCGGAGCACGGTGGCAACATCACCGAGTCGCAGCAGTTCGGCGATCCGGTGTCCGGCCTGTTCTTCATGCGCGTGCAGGTCGAGTCGACGGCGTCCCGCGACGAGCTCACCGCTGCGATGGCGCAGGTGGCGGACCGGTTCGAGATGACGTGGACGCTCGACGTCGTCGGCCGGCGCATCCGCACGCTGGTCATGGTGTCCAAGGCGGCGCACTGCCTCGTCGACCTGCTGTACCGGGAGCGCTCGCAGCGCATGCCGATCGACGTCGTCGGTGTGGTGGGCAACCACCGCGACCTCGAGGACATCGCAGAGTTCTACGGCAAGCCGTTCCACCACGTCCCGGTCACCAAGGACACCAAGGCCGACGCGGAGGCGACGCTCCGCGGCCTGGTCAAGGAGCTCGACGTCGAGGTCGTGGTGCTGGCCCGGTACATGCAGATCCTGTCCGACGAGCTGTGCCGCGACCTGAGCGGGCAGATCATCAACATCCACCACTCGTTCCTGCCGTCGTTCAAGGGCGCTGGGCCGTACCGGCAGGCCCACGACCGCGGCGTGAAGATCATCGGCGCCACCTCCCACTACGTGACCGGCGACCTCGACGAGGGGCCGATCATCGAGCAGGACGTAGAGCGCGTGGACCATTCCCGGACGGTCGAGGACCTGGTGGGCATCGGCGAGGACGTCGAGCGGCGCACGCTCGCCCGCGCCGTCCGCTGGCACGCGGAGCGCCGGGTACTCCTGGACGGCCGCCGCACGGTGGTGTTCCGCTGAGCTGAGCGGCCGTGCGCCGAGTGGTCGGCAGCGCACGGCCCGCCCTCAGCCCTTGACCGCGCCCGCCAGGGCGAAGGCCGAGCCTGAGATTCTCGTGACCAGCACGTACAGGCCCAGCACCGGCGCAGCGTAGAGCAGGGAGTACGCGGCCAGCTGGCCGTACGCGACCGACCCGTACTGCCCGAAGAACGCGAAGATGCTCACGGCGGCCGGCTGCTTCTCCGGGGAGAGCAGCAGCACGAACGGGACGAAGAAGTTCCCCCACGCCTGCACGAACACGAAGATGAAGACGACCGCGATCCCCGGCCGCATGAGGGGCAGCACCACCTGTCGCAACGCCTGCATGGCCGACGCCCCTTCGGTCCAGGCCGCCTCCTCCAGCGAGATCGGCACGGAGTCCATGAAGTTCTTCGTCATCCAGATCGCCATGGGCAGCGATGTCGCAGCCATGAAGAAGATGGTCCCCGGCAGCGAGTCCAGCAGGTTGAGCTGCACGAACAGCGAGTACACCGGGACCATGATCGCGGTGATCGGCAGGCACGTCCCGAACAGCACCGAGTAGAGGAAGTACTTGCCGAACCGCATGCGGTACCGCGAGAGCGGGTACGCCGCGAGCACGGCGACGACCACCGTGATGGCCCCCGCGCCGAAGGACAGCACGAACGCGTTCCACAGCGGCTGCCACGCCTGCTCGAACGTCATGATCGCGGCGAAGTTGTCCGTGGTCAGGGCGTCGGGCAGACCGAAGGACAGGGTGGCCTCGGCGTCGAACGAAGCGACGACCACCCACGCCATCGGGAGCACGAAAGTCACCGCTATCAGCAGCAGCACCAGGTTCGCCGCCACCTTGGTCGGCTTGGGGCGCGGCCCTGCCAGCCGGCCGGCCGTCCCGGCACGTCTCGTCTGCACGGCGGGTGCCGTCATCTGGCCGGCCATCAGTCCACCTCCGGTCGGAGCGCGCGGATGTAGATCACGGAGAAGACCGCACCCACGATGATCATCACCGTCGCGATGGCCGTGCCGTAGCCGACCTGCGCGAACTTGAACGCCTCCTGGTAGGCCAGGATCGGCAGCGTCGAGCTGTCGGTGCCCGGGCCACCACCGGTCATGACGTAGATCAGCGTGAACACGGACAGGGTCTGCAGGGTGGTGAGCATCAGGTTGGTCGAGATGCTGCGCCGGATGACCGGCAAGGTCACCCAGGCGAGCCGTTGCAGGCCGTTCGCGCCGTCGAGCTGCGCGGCCTCCGTCAGCTCCGGCGGCACCTCGGCGAGCGCCGCCGAGTAGACCATCATCGAGAAGGCCGTGCCGCGCCAGATGTTGGCGAGGATCACCGCGAGCATCGGGGTCGAGTACAGCCAGTCGTGGCCGGCGATCCCGACCCCGGCGAGCATGGTGTTGAGCGTGCCCTCGGTGTGGAAGAACGCGTACGCGGCGAACGCGGCGACGATCTCGGGCAGCACCCAGGCGGCGACCACGACGGTCGAGGCGATGGAGCGCACGGGCTTGACGGCCGACCGCAGGAGCCCCGCCAGCAGGATCCCCATCACGTTCTGCCCCACGACGGCGGAGAGGAACAAGAAGACGACGGTGAGCCAGAGCGACTTCGGGAAGTTGGGGTCACCGAACAGCGCCGTGTAGTTGTCGAACCCGATCCACTCGGGGTTCAGGGCCGCGGGCCCCGTGAGCGCGGCATTCGTGAACGAGCCGTAGAACGACCAGACCACGGGGCCCAGCATGAAGAGCGCAAGAAGGACGACGGCGGGCGCGAGTGGAACCACCCGCGCCGCGCCGCGGGACGTGACGGCCATCGAGTCAGCCCTGGATCGTGTTCTCGTCGCCGACGATGCCGGCTACTGCTTCGTCGTAGACGGCGGCTGCCTCCTCCGGCGTCTGCTGTCCGGTCATCACGGACTCCATGGCGACCATGATCTCGTTGGAGACCTTCGGGTAGTCCGAGGTCGCGGGCCGGAAGTGGGTCACGTCGACCAGGTCGGTGAAGAACTCGGTGGTCGGGTTCGACTCGGTGTACTCCGGGTCCTCGGCGACGTCGGTGCGCACCGCGATCTGGCTGTTCGCCACGTCGAACCAGAGGGAGTTCTCGCGGTTCAGGGCCATGGAGATGAACTCGAACGCGGCGTCCGGGTTCTCGGAGCCCGCGCCCATGGCGAGGGTCCAGCCGCCGGACATGCTCACGGCACCCGGCTCCTGGCCGTCCTGGGTGGGCATGGGAGCCGTGCCCATCTTCTCGGACCACTCGGGCCACGGCGCGACGCCGGACTCGAGCCAGTTGCCCGCCACCCAGGAGCCGTCGAGCGCGATGCCGACCTTGCCCTCGGGCAGCCACTCGGCCTGCACCGTGTTGCCGATGTTGGTGTCGAGCGCCTGCTGCGGGGTGGGCGCGAGGCCCTCGGTGAACACCGTCTCGATGAACTCGAGGGACTCGATGAAGCCCTGCGAGCCGAGGACCCACTTGCCGTCCTCGTAGAGCGTGTCGCCGGTGCCGTACAGCAGCATCTCGAAGCCCTGCATCACCGCGGCCTCACCCTGGGGCTTGCCGGAGTACATGTTGAACGGCACGACGTCGGGGTCGGACTCCTTGATCGCGCGGGCCGCCTCGAGCAGCTCGTCCCACGACTTCGGGGCCCAGTCCTCGGGCAGGCCCGCCTTGGCGAGCACGTCCTTGTTGAACCAGAGGCCGCGGGTGTCGGTGCCCATGGAGACGCCGTAGGTCTTGCCGTCGTCGCCCGCGCCGGCCTCCTTGGCGCTGTCGACGAACTGGTCCCACTCGTCCCACTCGGCGAGGTAGTCGTCCAGCGGTGCGAGGTACCCGGCCTCGACGTCGGACTTGATCATGTACGTGTCCTCGTACATGACGTCCGGCGCGGTGCTGGGTGACCGGTTCATCAGCGCGAGCTTGGTGAAGTAGTCGTTCTGCTGCGCCTCGATGGGCACCAGCTCGACGGTGACGCCAGGGTTCGCCTCCTCGAAGTCGACCTTGACGTCCTTGAACAGCTCGTCGGCCTGCGTGAAGTTGCCGAACTTCTGGTAGGCCACCTTGATCGTGGCGTCGTCGGACCCACCGCCGCCGGAGCCGCAGGCACCGAGCGAGAGGGCGAGTGCCGCTGCCGTGACGGGTGCGATAAAGAATCGTGCCGTGCGCATGAAGCTCCCTTGCGTCGTGCGAAGCCCGGCAACTCTGCCGGACAAGCTGAGGCACACGATTCACCCCTGGCGGGCCCGAGTCAAGAGACTCTCCGGACGAATTGTCAGCGCTGTCAGTTTGTCGGCTCCTGCTGGGCGCGGACGGCCACCGGGGGGACCCGGCTGACCAGCGCCTCCGGCCACCCCCAGAATCGTCAGTCGGCGATCAACCCGTGCGGGGATCAACCCTGGGAGTCGGCCAGAACCGCTACCGTTCGTCCCGGTACTGTGACCGTCCCTGCCCCGCGGTCCCAGGTCGTCTGCCGCACGACGGCGTCCGCACCACGCGCCTGCACCCGCGAGAGGGCGTAGCCGCGGCCCGCGAGCTCAGGGACCTCGACGGTGGCCGGCTCCGGCGACGCGTTGAACACCACAAGCACGCCGTCCAGCCTCCGGTCGACGTCGGTGGCGCCCGCGCGGTCGTCGATCGACATGGTGATCACGCCAGGGATCGCGTCGGGGCCGGAGCCGGGGAAGGTCACCTTCTGCTCGATCAGGTCGGCGGACCCGAGCCGGAACAGCTCGGTCGAGTGCCGCAGCTCCAGCAGCTCGGCCGCCTGCTCCGCGGCGAACCCGATGTCGTCAGGCCCCGGCTTGAGTGCGGCGTCGGCCAGCAGGAGCTGCTGGTGCGGCCACTTGTCCTCGTTGTCCGCGGCCATCGGCAGGCCGCGCCCGAACCCGTTGTCCTGCCCCGACCAGTCGATCGCGTTAAACCAGTCGCCGGAGTCGTACGAGTTGCGGTCCAGCGACTTGGAGCGCAGCAGGTCGGTGCCCGCGTGCCAGAACGACGGCGACTGCGACAGGGCGGCGGTCGCCAGCGAGACGGTGTTCATCCGGACCCGGTCCGTCATCGGCGTGTCGGCGGGCAGCTTGAGCGCGAGCAGGTCGAACAGCGTCTCGTTGTCGTGCGCGTCGACGTAGGTGACGACCTCCTCCGGCGAGTCCGCGTAGCCGGCGGGCGCGCCGCGGTAGTCGAGCTCGTCGCCCCGGACCTGTTCCCCGGACGAGGTGGTGACCTCGTAGGACCGCAGGTTCCCCGCCAGCCCGAGCTTGACCAGGTCGCTCTGGTGCGCCAGGTCGGCTGCCTCGTCGTCCCCGCCGTCGTTGACCGACGCCGGGTCGCCGAGCCGTGCCTCGTTCCCGTTCGGGTCGGTGAACAGCCCGGTCCCGAAGCCCTGGGTGAACAGCGACCCGCCGTCGACCGGTGAGCCGCCGTGGACGGCGTCGCGCAGGCGGTCACTGAACGTACCGATGCCCGTCCCGCCGAGCTGGCCCTGCGTGGCCTGCTCGAAGCGGGCGTTGCCGGCCACCTCGCCGAAGTCCCAGCCCTCGCCGTACAGGTACACGCTCGACCCGTCGACGCCGTCCTCCTCCAGGGTCAGGGCGTCCAGCGCCGCCCGGACCGCCTCCATGTTGGCGCGGGAGTGGTGCCCCATGAGGTCGAACCGGAATCCGTCCACGCGGTAGTCGCGGGCCCAGGTGACCACCGAGTCCACCATCAGCTTCTCTGCCATGGCGTGCTCCGTGGCGACGTTCTGGCAGCAGGTGCTGGTCTCGACGTCGCCGCTGGTCGCGTTCTGCCGGTGGTAGTAGCCGGGGACCACGCGGTCCAGCACCGACTTCGGGTCCTGGCCCGACGCCGCGGTGTGGTTGAACACCTGGTCCAGCACGACCTGCAGCCCGGACCGGTGCAGGTTGCCGACCATGGAACGGAACTCGGCGACGCGCTCCCCACCCTCTGCGTGGACCGCGTAGGAGCCCTCCGGCGCCATGAAGTGGTACGGGTCGTAGCCCCAGTTGAAGCCGTCCTGCCCCTGCACCTCCGCGACGGCGGCCTGCTGCTCCGTACCGTCGGGCGCGAAGCCGGACAGGTCACCCGTCGTGGCCTGCTCCGCACGGTCCTCGGGGATCGTCGCGATGTCGAACGTCGGCAGCAGGTGCACGGTGGTGAGCCCGGCGTCGGCCAGCGAGCGCAGGTGCTTCATGCCGTCCGAGCCGCGCACCCCGAACGCGCCGTACGTGCCGCGCAGCCGCTCGGGCACCGTCTCGTCGGAGATCGAGAAGTCCCGCACGTGCAGCTCGTAGATCGTCTGGTCGACCGCCCGCTCCACGACCGGCGCCGGCGTGGTGCGCCAGACCTTCGGTCGCCAGGTGCGGGCGTCGAGGTTCACCGCCACGGAGTGCGTCGAGTCGAGCGTGAGGCCCACCGAGTAGGGGTCGGTCACGACGTTGGTCTCGACCTGACCGGTGCTCGGCACGTACACCTCGACGGCGTAGCGGTAGCGCGCGCCCTGCCAGCCCGTTCGGTGGTCGCCCTTCGACAGGCTCAGGAACCGCCCGTCGAACGTCCAGGCCCCGTCACGCTGCCGCGTCATCTCGAAGGTCCGCGGCTCGGCACCGAGCGCGGTCCCCGCCGGCCAGGCCTGCAGCGTCACCGCACGGGCCGTGGGCGCCCACAGCGCGAACGACGCCCGCTTGCTGCCCTGCCACGTCACGCCCAGCGCGCGGTCGGTGGCGAACAGGTCGTCGAGCACGCCGGGGATCTGCACACCCGTGGCCGCGGTGAGCGTCTCGCCGTCGTGCCGGGTGAGCCGGAGCGGTCCCCGCAGGGCCGACGCCGCCGCGGCGCGGTCCAGGCCCTCGACCTCCAGGGCGAGGTGGCCCGCCAGGTGGGGGAAGTCGTCGGCCACCTCGTCGGGCAGCTCGCCGGGGACCAGCGGGTACGACGTCGGGTTCTCCGGGTCGCCGGTCTCCAGCGCCCAACGGTCACCGGCGCCGAAGCCCTCGGCCGGCACCAGGACCAGGTCCTCGCGCACCCAGTGCGCGGCCTGCTGGCCCTCCCCCGGCGTGCCGGGCGATCCGACCCGCACGCCGGGCACCTTGGTCTCCGGGTCCCAGGTGAACGTCACCGGGCCGCCGCCGGTGGAGTACGGGATGTTCGCGCCGTCGCGCACGCCGTCGGCCCCGTAGTTCTCCGCCCAGGAGCCGTTCAGGGCCACCTTGAACTCGTACGACCCTGCGGGCAGCTCGAACGTGCCGGTCCAGGTGCCGTCGTCGGCGAGGGTGAGGCGCGCAGCCTCGCAGTCCGGCGTCCAGTCGCCGGCGCAGCCCATCTCGCTGTTGTGCGATCCGGCGACGGTGACCATCTCGATCTCGGGGTCGGTGCTGTCGTCGACCATGCCGCTGACGTCGACGCCCACCGACGCGTACGAGCTGGCGGCGGCGCGGTCGCCGTCGGCGTCCTGGGCCACCGCGCGGTACTCGACCAGCGTGCCGTCGGGCAGGTCGGCGCCGTCCGGGCCGACGTCGTGGAACACCCGCGGGGACGTGTCCTCGGCGGTGCCGAGGTGGTGCCACTCGTCGGTGCCCACGGCACGCCAGGCGAACGAGGTCTCCGCCCAGGCGTCGTCGATCCCGGCGGCGACCGGCGCCACGCCGGACACCGCTGCGCCGGGTCGGGCGCTCGTGCCCGGGACGACTGTGACGGCGCCCGCGGTGTCGGCTCCTACGGTGCGGTCGGCGACCAGCGCGATCGCGGAGCGTGCGGGGACGGTCAGCGTGACCGCGCCGTCGGCGTCGGCCGTCAGCGGGGTGTCGGTGCCGTACAGCGGTGTGAAGGTGGCGCCCGGGGTGAGCGAGTCGAAGGTGACGGTCCGCCCGGAGTCCGCGTTGTTGGCGGCGACCAGGTGCTCGACCTGCTCGCCGCGGTGCACGCGCGAGAAGGCGTAGACGCCCTCGCCGTCGTCGGCGTACCGCTCGATCTGGGCGCCCGTGGCGAGCGCCGGATGCTCCTCGCGCAGGTCGGCGAGGGCCGCGATGTGCTCGTAGAGCGGGGCGTCGGTGCCGTACCGGTCGACGCTCCCTGCCTGCTCGCCCGTCACCAGGGGCTGGTCGGCGTACTCGTCGACCTGGGTGGCGAACAGGGTCTGCCGGGCGTCCTTGTCGCCGCCGGTACCCGCGAAGCCCTGTTCGTCGCCGTAGTAGACCACCGGCTGCCCGCGCGTGAGGTACATGAGCTCGTGCGCCAGCTCGTCCCGTGCGAGCGGGTCGTCGGTGCCCGCGAGCAGGTAGCCGACGCGGCCCATGTCGTGGTTCCCGAGGAACGTGGGCAGGGCCGAGCCGCTGCTGCGGGGCGTCGTGTACAGGTCGTCGGACGCGTACAGGTCGGCGAGCCGCTGTGCGCTGTTGCCGCTCGCGTAGCTCGTGGCGGCGGCCTGGAACGAGAAGTCGAGCACGGAGCTCATGGCGGTGCGCCGCACGTACGGGGAGGTCTTGGCGGCGTCGGCGTCGTACACCTCGCCGAACGTGAAGAACTCGTCCTTGCCCTGGGCGTGCGCGTACTCCTCGATCTCGGCCGACCACTCCTCCCAGAACTCGAAGTTCACGTGCTTGACCGTGTCGATGCGGAACCCGTCGATGCCGAGGTCGATCCAGGCCTTGTAGATCTCCTCGAAGCCGTCGACCACCGTGGGGTGCTCGGTCATGAGGTCGTCGAGGCCGCTGAAGTCACCGTACGTGACCGACTCGCCGGCCCACGTCGAGTTGCCGCGGTTGTGGTAGAGCGTGGGTTCGTTGAGCCAGGCGGGTACCTTCACGTCCTGGTCGGCCGGGTCGATGACCGGCGTGTACGGAAAGCTCGTCGCGGCGTCGAGCTCCGGGAAGCTGCCGGTGCCGGCGTGGTCGGCCGGGTCGAACGGGTTGCCGGCGGCGTCCGTGTACGGGGCCGTGGCCTGGTCCACGTAGTCGTAGGTGCCCTCGGCGTAGTCGACGACGTCGGCCGTGTGGTTGGTGATGATGTCGAAGTAGACCTTGAGGCCGCGCGCGTGGGCGTCGTCGATGAGCGCCTCGAGCTCCGCGTTGGTGCCCAGGTGCGGGTCGATCTGCGTGAAGTCGGTGATCCAGTAGCCGTGGTACCCGGCGCTCACGTCGTCGCCCTCGCCCTGTACGGGGCGGTTGAGGAAGCTCGGGGTGAGCCAGATCGCCGTCGTGCCCAGGCCCTCGATGTAGTCGAGGTTCTCGCGCAGGCCGGCGAGGTCGCCGCCCTGGTAGAAGCCCTTGTCCTCCGGGTCGAAGCCGGTGTCGAGCCGGCCGCCCGTCAGGCCGCCTTCGTCGTTGGACGGGTCACCGTTGGCGAACCGGTCGGTCATCACGAAGTAGAAGCGCTCGTCGCTGCCGGGCTGGCGGACGGGCTCGTGCACCAGTGCCTCGTCCGGCTCCGTGTACTCGCCGGCGAGCGTCAGCGGGGTCAGGGCGGTGCGGTGGGTGGTGTCGTCGTAGGTGACGCTGACCCGTGCCGCACCCTCCAGGTGCAGGGGCGCGTTGTCCTGGCCGCCGTCGCGGCCGTAGGCCTCGTCCCACGTGTCGTTCAGCGCGACCTTGTACTCGTAGGTGCCGGCCGGCAGCTCGAACTCCGCGCGGAACGTACCGTCGCCCTGGGCGACCAGCTCGGTGTCCGCGCAGCCCGGGTCCCAGTCGGCGGCGCAGCCGAGCTCGTCCTGGAGGCTGCCCACGAGGGCGGCGGTGCGGTCCTCCGCCTCGTTCGCGGTAGGTGCGGCGGGCTCGGCGTCGCCTGTCGTGGCCGACGCCGAAGCGGCGAGCCCGACCGAGGCCGCGAGCGCGATCGCGACGGCGGCCGCGCCGAGCTGTGTGGCGCGGGGACGCGCGGTGCGAGACATGGATGACCCCTTCGTCGTCCGGAACCCAGTGTGAGCCGAACGCGACTGTAACGCTTGCAGAACATTGCAGCAAGACTCGCTGCCGTCGGATCTGGCGCCCCGGGGTGGCGCAGCGGAAAGGTCCGCCGCCATCATGCGGTTGGGCCTGCTGCGGGGCCCGAAAACGTGCGCAACTGCATGGTGGAGGCGGACCTTCGGGATGCGGGGGTCAGAGCGGGAGCTTGAAGCCCTCGTGCGACTGCTCGATGAGCTCGACGACGCGTTCGAGGTCGTCGAGCTTCCCCTCACGGAAGATCAGGTCCATGGACGCCACCTAGGCAGACGCGCCGGACCCCAGGTCACCCTCAGTGACCGGAGCGTCCGACACGTACGATCGTGACGCTGCCCCGTCGCCCGTCCGGGGCTGCCCCCGTACCCCGAGAGGCGCTCCTTCCGTGACCAGCTCCCCCGCGCCCGCCACTCCGGACGCGACCCCGCGCAGCTCCTGGACAGCGCTCGCGGTACTCATCCTCGGGGTGTCGATGGCCCTGCTCGACACGACCATCGTGAACGTCGCGCTGCCGACGATCCGCACGTCGCTCGACGCGTCGGAGGGCACGCTGTCCTGGATCATCTCCGGCTATGCGCTCGCCTACGGTCTTGTCCTCATCCCCGCCGGCCGGATCGGTGACCGCGTAGGGCACAAGTGGGTGTTCGTCGTGGGCCTGGCCGGGTTCACGCTCGCCAGCCTCTGGTGCGGCCTCGCGGACGGCTCGACCGAGCTGATCGTGGCCCGCGTGGTCCAGGGTCTATGCGGCGGCATCTTCTTCCCTGCCGTGACAGCGCTGATCCAGCTGATGTTCGCCGGCCGCACGCGCGGCAAGGCGTTCGCCGTGATGGGCGCCGCAATCGGGTTCTCGACGGCCCTCGGGCCGATCGTCGGCGGGCTGCTCATCGAGGCGTTCGGCGAGGCCGAGGGCTGGCGCTCGATCTTCTTCGTCAACCTGCCGTTCGGGGTGATCGCGGTCGCCGCGGCGACCGTCCTGCTGCCGCGGATCGTCGTCGGGGGCACCTCGCGCGGGGTCGACGGCGTCGGCCTGCTGCTCGTCTCCGTCGCGCTCGTCGCGATCCTGGTGCCGCTCATCGAGGGCGAGGACGCCGGGTGGCCGTGGTGGACCTGGGCGTCCCTGGTGGGCGGTCTGCTGCTGCTCGTCGCGTTCGCGTTCTGGGAGCGCCGGTTCGTGGCGCGAGGCGGCAACCCGCTCGTCCCGCCGCACCTCTTCTCGCACCCCGCCTTCACCGGCGGCGTCGTCCTCGCTCTGGTCTACTTCGCGGCGTTCACCAGCATCTTCTTCACCGTCTCGATCTTCTGGCAGTCCGGGCTCGGTCACTCGGCGCTGGCGTCCGGGATCGTGTCGGTGCCGTTCGCCATCGGGTCGATCGTCGGGGCGACGCAGAGCGAGCGTCTGGCCCACCGCCTCGGCCGGCTCGTGCTCGTGATCGGCACCGGCATGGTCGCCGTCGGCCTCGTGTCGCTGTGGCTCGTGCTCTGGCTGGTGCCTGCCGGCGACCTGACCGGCTGGACCCTCGCCGCACCGCTCCTGGTCGGGGGCGTCGGCAGCGGCCTGTTCATCGCACCGAACGCCCAGTTCATCGTCGCCACCGTCGATCGAGCCGAGGCGGGGGCGGCCTCCGGCGTGATCGGCACCATGCAGCGGATCGGGTCGGCGGCAGGGATCGCCGTCATCGGCTCGGTGCTGTTCGGGTCGCTCTCGTTCCCGCCAGGCCGCCCGACGCCGGAGGTGGTCGCCGACGCCTTCAGCCACGCGGCGACCATGGCGATGGGCACCAGCGCCGCGCTCGCGGTGGCGGCGTTCCTGCTGGTGTTCGCGCTGCCGCGGCGGGTGGACCCGAGCGTGCGGCAGGCGTAGCCCGCGACCGTGACCGTCGCGAAAACCACCCGCGACTTCCCTGGCCTGCCTCGCGGCCGGCCGGTACGTTCCGGCCATGGCGGTCGCGTCCGCACCAGGTAGTTCCGGCACCGATCCCGGTGCGGTCCGCCCGCGCCCCGCGGACCTCCGGCCCGCATTCGCGTGGGGTCCGGTGGGCACCGCCGTGCTGGTCCTGGGGGCGCTGCTGACCGCGGTCAGCACCCAGTACGGGTATCACCGGGACGAGCTGTACTTCCGCATGCTCGACGCCGCCTGGGGGTACGTGGACCAGCCGCCCCTGACCCCGTGGCTGGCGCGGACGTTCGCCGAGCTGTTCGGCGACACGCTGCTGGTGATGCGGATCCCGGCGACGCTGGCCCACCTGGCCGCGATCGTGGTGATCGCGCTCGTCGCGCGCGAGCTGGGCGGGCGCACGGGGGCGCAGGCGCTGGCCGCCTGGGGCTACGGGACGGCGGCCATCCCGCTGGCGTTCGGGCACACGTTCCTCACCGCGAGCCTCGACCTGGTGGTGTGGCCCGCAGTGCTGCTGTGCATGATCCGGGCGGTGCAGCGCGACCCCCGGTGGTGGCTCGCGGCGGGTGCGGTCACCGGCGTCGCGCTGTACAACAAGCTGCTCGTCGTGGCGCTGCTCGGCGCGGTCGTGCTCGGCCTGCTCGTCGCCTGGCCGTGGCGTGCGCTGCGCACCTCCGACGCCGCCACGCGGTGGCCGCTCGCGACGCCCTGGCCCTGGGCGGGTGCGGTGCTCGCGCTGCTGGTGGGCCTGCCGAACCTCGTCTACCAGGCCACGAACGGGTGGCCGCAGCTCGCGATGGGCGCGGCGCTCGGCGAGAACAACGCCGCGGAGGTGCGCTCCGAGATGTGGCTCTTCCAGCTGCTCACGCTCGGCCCGCCGCTGGCCCTGGTCTGGATCGTCGGGCTGGTGTGGGTGTGGCGGCGGCGGCCGACGCTGCGGTTCCTGGTGGTCGCGTATCCGGTGCTGCTGGTGTTCACCTACGCGGCCGGGTCCCAGACGTACTACGCGACCGGCCTGCTGTCGGTGCTGTTCGCGGCGGGGTGCGTGCCGGTGGCCGACCGGGTCCGGCGTGGAACGGCCGTCGCCGTCGTGCTGGCCAACGCCGTGGCCTGCCTGGTCATCAGCCTTCCGCTGGTACCCGTCGCACTGCTGGGCAGGACGCCGATCGCCGGCATCAACTCCTCGGCCCAGGACGCCGTCGGCTGGCCCGAGTACGTGCGGCAGATCGCCGACGTGCACGCGGCGCTCCCGGCGGCCGACCAGGAGCGGTCGGTGATCCTGACCCAGAACTACGGCGAGGCCGGGGCGGTCGACCGGTTCGGTCCTGACCTCGGGCTGCCTCCCGCGTACTCCGGACACAATCAGCTGTGGGAGTACGGACCGCCCCCGGACTCGGCGACCGTGGCTCTGGTGCTCACGGAGAGCCCTGGCGCCTGGGACGACCGTTTCGCGGAGTGCGCGGTCCAGGGCCGGCTCGACAACGGCGTCGGCGTCGACAACGAGGAGCAGGGCGTGCCGATCCTCGTGTGCCGGGCGCCCGTCGGCGGCTGGGCCGCGGTCTGGCCGGAGCTGCGCCACCTGGACTGACGTGCCTACGGGCAGATCGGTCCAGGCGTTCCCGCGGTTGCCACGGGTCAGCCCTGAGCGAGGTGCTCCTTGACCTCGTCGTAGGCCACCTCGTCGGGTGCACCCTCGGTCGGCTCGAACACCATGAGCTGCACACCCTTGGGGAACGCCTCCGACGACACCAGCTTCAGGTGCGTCGTGGGGCCGTCAGCAGGGAAGAGCCGCTCGCCCTTGCCCGCCAGCACCGGGTGGACGAACAGGTTGAGCTCATCCAGCAGGCCGTGCCGCAGGAGCTGTCGCACGACCGACGGGGATCCCGACAGGAAGATGTCGCCCTCCTCCTGCTTGAGCGCCGTGACCGCCTCGACAAAGTCGCCCGTGAGCTGCTCGGAGTTGCGCCAGGTGAACTCGAGCAGTGAGCGGGACAGCACGTACTTGCGCTTGTCGCCGAGGTCCTTAGCCATCTGCGCGTCGTCCTCGCCGGCCTGCTCCCGTTCGGGCCAGGCGCCGGCGAAGCTGTCGTACGTCACGCGCCCGAAGATCATCCGCGGGGGTGCGTGCGTCCGGGTCACCGCCTCGCCCATGGGCTCGTCGAAGTACGGGAAGTGCCACTCGCCCTCGCCGACCTCGACGACGCCGTCGAGCGAGATGAACATGCTGGAGCTGAGCTTGGCCATGACGGTCTCCCTGGAGTGTTGTCGCTCGGTTCTACCCGTGTCTGACCACGGGCGCGCGGCAAACTCATCGTTCGCCGGCCGGCGAACCTCGCCGGCCGGCAGAGATCGTCAGCCGGCGAGGTGGCGCCACCTCGGCGCGAGGCCGGCCCACGGACCGACGTCGGCCACCTTCCCGTCCATCAGCACCACCACACGGTCGGCGCGAGCGAGCGCCGCACGCTTCGACGTCGCGCCCACCACCGTGGTGCCCCGCTCGCGCAGGGCGGCCCACAGCTCGATCTCGGTCGACGCGTCGAGCGCGCTGGAGACGTCGTCCGCCAGCAGGAGCTCCGTGTCCGCGGCGAGCGCTCGGGCGAGCGCGAGCCGCTGCACCTGGCCGCCGGACAGGCGTACGCCGCGGTGCCCCACGAGCGCGTGCGGACCGCCGGCCTCCTCCATGTCCTGCGCGAGCCGTGCACCCTGGACCGGGCCGACGATGTCGCGCGCGTGGTCGAGCCGGACGTTGTCGGAGAACGTGCCCGACAGCACCCGCGGCACCTGGGCCACGTGGGCCACCTGGCCCGGGCGCAGGAATGCCTGGGCGTCGGTCACCTCGGTCCCGTTCCAGCGGACCTCCCCGGTGTGCTCCATGAGCCCGGCCAGCGCGGACAGCAGCGACGACTTGCCCGACCCGACCTGACCGAGCAGGAGCACCAGCTCGCCGCGACGGACCTCGAGGTCGACGTCGGAGACGCCGATCGTGCCGTCGTCGTGCACGGCGGTCAGGTTCCGCAGCTCCAGGCGGTCCAGGGGCTCGCGCCGGGTCGACTCGGGTGCGGGCGCCGAGCCCTCCACCAGGTCCACGCCGGCCTCCCGCGAGACGAGGTCGACGCCGCCCGCGAACCGGGCCGTCGCGACCTGCCAGGCCCGGGTACCGGGTGCCTCGGTGACCACGGCGCCCGCGACGACGCCGAACCAGGCGAACCCCATCACGGCGCTCGAGACGAGCAGCGTCGTGGCCAGGTCCCACCTCTCGGTCAGGAAGAACCCCCACGCCGCGACGACGCCCATGTACAAGGCCACCAGCGGCACCGAGTCGAGGACCGCCTGCACCCGGTGCTCGAAGATCGCGGCCTTGACGCGACCGGAGTCGACCTCGCCGAGGTGCCTGCGTACGTCGGGCGTCCGCGCGGCCAGCTTCACCGTGCGGGCCGAGTCGAGCGCCGAGACCAGGGCGCGACCGAACCGGGCGCGCGCCGCCGAGGAGCCCGCGGCCGAGCGGCCCGCGATCGGCCGACCGATCGCCGAGGCGGCCGCCGACACCACCATGACCGCCAGCAGGACCGCACCCGCGGTCCAGGTCCCGCTGATGAGCGCCGTGACGGCAACGATGGCGAGGCCGTTGACGAAGTCGACCCAGCGGTCCGCGTACCGCACGAACCGGTCGGCGTCCATCGACCGGGCCACCACCTCGCCGGGCGGCGTGGCGGGCAGCCGGTACTGGCGGGTCTGCCCGTGCATGACCGACATCCGGATCCGCAGCAGCACCTCGACCCACCAGCGCGGGTACACGCCCAGCGCGCGGGAGATGAACAGCGGCTGCATCAGCAGCAGCACCGCGAGCGCGACGAGCAGGCCGACGGGCAGCTCGCCCGTGCCCACCTCCTCCACCGTGCGGCCCCACAGGAACCCGGTGACGGCACCCTGGGCGGCGACGAGGCTCGCCAGGAGGAAGAGGGCCGCGCCGAACAGGCCCCACTTCGGGCGCACGAACAGCGCGTGCAGCACCGCGCGCGCGAGGCTCGGCCCGTCACCGGGCGGCGTCAGGTCGGGCGGGGTCCCGGACCGACGACGGCCGCCGACCGCGTCGGGCCCCGCGCTGCCGTGTTCGGCGGCGCCGTGCTCGGCAGCCGCCGGGTATGCGTCGGCCGGATCGGCGGCGGATCCGCTGTCCCGGTCGCTGAGCACAGCAGGAGCCGTCACCGACTGGGCACGTGCCTCGGCCGCTGCACTGGTCCCCTGAGCGGCGCTGGTCCCGTGAGCAGCACTGGCCTCCTGACCAGCCACCGCGTCGTCCAGCGACCCGTCGCTCGCGCCGGCCTCCAGCAGCGAGCGGAAGGGACCCGGCATCCGAGCAAGAGCGGTGCGCGACCCCTGCTGCACCACGCGGCCGTGGTCGAGGACCGCGACGAGGCCGGCCCGCTCGATGGTGCCGAGCCGGTGCGCGATCAGCACGCCCGTGCGCCCGCTGAGCAGCCGGTCCGACGCGGCGACGACACGCGCCTCGGTGAGGGGGTCCATGCGCGCTGTCGCCTCGTCGAGCACCACGAGCTGCACGTGCCGGACGAGGAGCCGGGCGAACGCGACGAGCTGTTCCTCCCCTGCGGACAGCGTGGTGCCGCCAGGGCCGAGGAGCGTGTCGAGGCCGTCGGGCATGCCGGCCGCCCAGTCGGTCAGCCCGAGCTCGCGCACGGCGGCTTCGATGTCCGAGCGCGGGACGTCGGAGAACAGTGCGATGTTCTCCGCGAGCGTCCCCGCGATGATCTCGGTGCGCTGCGTGACCACGCCGACCGCGCCGCGCAGCTTCTGCAGGTCCAGGTCCCGCACGTCGGCTCCGCCGAGGAACACCGACCCGCGCTCCGGCTCGACCGCGCGCGACAGCAGCGCGGCGAGCGTCGACTTGCCCGATCCGGTACGGCCGACGAGCGCGATCGTCTCGCCGGCGGGCACCGTCAGGTCGACGTCGGCCAGAGCGAACGTGCCCTCCGCATAGGCGAAGGTCAGGTCGCGCAGCTCGAGCCCCAGCGGGCCGTCCGGCAGGTCGTCGCCCCCGTCGGGCTCCGGCGCGACCGCGAGCATCTGGCGGATGCGCAGCACGGCGCCGAGGCCCTCCTGGATGTCCGGCAGGTGGTGCACCAGGTTGTCCATCTGCCCCACGAACATCGCGGTGACCAGGAACAACGTGACCAGCTGACCGACCGACAGGCCACCGCCGGCAGCGACCACCGCGCAGACCACGGCAGTCCCGGCCAGCAGGGCGTACATCACCAGTCCGGCGCGCCGCAGCAGGCGCTCCTCGACGCGCACCACGGCACGGAACTTGTCGTGCACGATCGCCGACAGCTGCGCCACCCGACGGACGGCGAAGGCCTGCCCCAGGCTCGTGCGCAGGTCGTTCCGGGCCGCCACGGCCTCCTCGAAGGCTGCGGCGTGGTCGGTCCACGCCGCCTCCTCGATGACCTTGCGGCGCGAGATCTCACCGAGCAGGGGCCGGGTGAGCAGGGCGACGATCCCACCCAGCACGGGGAACAGGAACCAGGCCGGCCACCAGGTGATGCCGGCGATGATCCACATGGGAACGACGCCGACGACCGTGCGTCCGGCGCCCCACAGCTGGCGGCGCACCAGGGTGCCGACCGCGTGCGTGTCGTCGTCGACCCGGTCGAGGACCTCGCCGACCGCCTGCTCGGAGAGCGTCGCCAGCGGCTGGCGGAGTGCCGCGCTGAGCAGGTCGCTCCGCAGCTTGCCCTCGGCGCGGTCCACGACGCTGGCCCAGACCACTTGGCCGAAACCGTCGAACAGAGCGCCGCCCACGACGCACGCGGCGAGCAGCACCAGCCCGACGACGGTGGCGTCGGCCGCCAGCTGACCGGCCGCCACCGTACCGATGGCCTGGCCGACGGCGCCTGCGGTGAGGGCGAGGAGCGCGACGACGGCGGCCGCACCGCGCAGCCTGCGCCAGTCGAGCCGGCGTGCCGGGTCGTCCGTCAGGTGGTGTGCAGGACGAGGCGACGCCTCAGGAACGGGCGTTGTGTCGGGGGTCTGCGGCGCGTCGATCATCGTTTTCTGAGGCTACGTCGAGACACCGACAGTCCCCGCCTCTTTTTCCACGGAGCGACCAACCTCACGCCGCCCTTTGGTCGAGCTTGTCGAGACCTGGAGGATGACGCGGCGGCCT
>NZ_JBEZZF010000058.1:0-37572 GCF_040639055.1 Promicromonospora sp. NPDC023987
GGCCAGGAGGTGCATCAGGGTCGACTTGCCGGATCCGGACGGGCCCATGATCGCGGTGAACCGGCCCTGCTCGAAGTCGACGTCCACACCGTCCAGCGCACGCACGGTGGCCTCACCCTTGCCATACGTCTTCGTCAGCGAACGAGCGCGCACGGCGGGTGACGACGACCCAGGCGCGTAAACAGTAGTGTCCATGCCGCAGACGTTACGGACGGTCGGTGCCGCACCGCGTCCTGCCCCGGGCTGGTTCCGCACCGCCGACGTCATACCCAGGTCGTAGGGGCGGTCACGGGCTCGCCACGACGCCGGCCCCTACCGGCGGCGCACGATCTTCGGCTCACCGATCGGTTCTGCCTCGCCCCTGGCTACGGCCGCGTCGTGGCTGGCCAGGGCATCTTCGAGCAGCGCCATCAGCTTCGCCTCGTCACGGACCATCTGCCGGTACTTCGGACCCAGCGTGACGATCTGGTCCCGCTCCTGGAGCAGGGCGCGGAAGATGCGTTCGCGTTCGGCGGCGTCGGCGGTGTACTCGGTGTCCAGGTAGCTGGTCGCGTGCCGGCGCGCGTTCCCTATCGCGTTCTGCGCCCGTCCGCGCTTGCTGAACAGCGACGCGAGCGTGGTGAGCAGCAGGACGCCGAGGATCACCGTCAGGGAGAGGCCCGTGCTGACCTCGACGACGGTCACCGGTTCGCCCTCGTTGATGAACGGGACGTTGTTCTCGTGCAGCGCGTGGAGGATGAGCTTCACGCCGATGAAGCCGAGGACGGCGGCCAGGCCGTACGAGAGGTAGATCAGCCGGTCCAGGAGCCCGTCGATGAGGAAGTAGAGCTGGCGCAGCCCCAGCAGCGAGAAGGCGGTAGCGGTGAAGACCAGGAACACGTTCTGGGTGAGCCCGAAGATCGCCGGGATCGAGTCCAGGGCGAACAGGATGTCGGTGCCGCCGATCGCGACCATCACCAGGAGCATCGGGGTCATCGCCCGCTTGCCGTCGACCACCGTGAACAGCTTGTCGCCGTCGTAGGTCTCGGTGGTGTGGAACACCTTGCGCGCGAGCCGCACCATCACGTTGTCGCCGGTGTGCGACTCCTCGCCCTCCGGCCGGAGCATGTTGCCGGCGGTGAGCAGCAGGATCAGTCCGAAGAGGTAGAAGACCCAGGCGAAGGTGTTGATCAGCGCGGCACCGAGAAAGATGAACCCGGTGCGGGCGACCAGCGCGAACACGATGCCGAACAGCAGCACCTTCTGCTGGTCCTCCCGTGGCACCCGGAAGGAGGACATGATGATCAGGAAGACAAACAGGTTGTCCACCGAGAGGGCCTTCTCGGTGACGTAGCCGGCGAAGTACTCCGAACCCATCGTCGCGCCGCCGAAGACGAGGACGCCCAGGCCGAACACGATGGCTATACCGACGTAGAGGCTCGACCAGATCGCCGCTTCCCTCAGCGTGGGGACGTGTGCCTTGCGGACGTGAAAGACGAAGTCGAACACCAGCAGCCCGGCGATCCCGGCTATCGTGAGGGCCCAGATCCAGGTCGGTACCATGCAGCCACCCCTTCCTCGGCTCGTCCCTCGACCCAGTATCGGGGAAGGGCCGTCAGGCGGCGAGCGCGTCGATCGCGGCGGGGGACAGCACGTGGTCGATGGCCATGGCGCTCGCGCCAAGCACGCCTGCCCCGGCGCGCGCACGCGAGGCGACGATGCGCAGGTGCTGCGTGGCCAGCGGCAGGGACCGGCGGTAGACGGCCTCGCGGATGCCCGCGATGAGGTGCTCGCCGGCGTCGGCGACGACCCCGCCGATCACGATGACCGACGGGTTGAGCATGCTCACGCACGAAGCCAGGACGCCGCCGATGTCGCGGCCGGCCTGCCGCACGGCCTGGCTCGCCGTGACCCCCCGTGACCGGACGAGTGCGACGACGCCGGCGCTGTCCACGGCGTCGAGCCCCTGGGCGGAGAGCGCCGCCGCGACGGCCTGGCCGCTCGCCACCGCCTCGAGGCAGCCGGTGTTGCCGCACCGGCAGGGCACGTGGTCCGCGCCGGGGACCGCCATGTGCCCGACGTCGCCGGCGGCGCCCTGAGCGCCGCGGCGGATCGCGCCGTCGGCGATGATGCCGGCGCCGATGCCGGTGGAGACCTTGACCAGCAGCAGGTCCGAGACCTGTGACCAGGCGGCCCGGTACTCGCCGAGCGCCATGATGTTGACGTCGTTGTCGACCAGCACGGCGACCCCGAGCTCGGCGCCCAGGATGCCGGGGACATCGACGTCGTCCCACCCGGGCATGATCGGCGGGTTGATCGGCCGGCCGGTCGAGTGCTCGACCGGTCCGGGCAGCCCGAGGCCGATGCCCGCCAGGTCGCCGACGTCGCGGCCGGCGGCGGCCAGCAGGTCGCGACCGGCGCGAGCCACCCAGGGCAGGACGACGTCGGGTCCCGCGGCGATCGACAGGGGTTCGTCGTGCGCGGCGAGCACGGTCGAGGCGAGGTCGGTGACGGCCAGCCGCGCATGGTTGGCACCGAGGTCGACGGCGAGGACGACGCGGGCGCCCGGGCGGAAGGCGAAGGTCGCCGGCCGTCGTCCGCCGGTGGAGCCCGCCGTGCCCGCCGGGGCGATGAGCCCCGTGCTCATGAGCGCGTCGATCCGGGTGGCGATCGTCGACCGGGACTGGCCGGTGATGGCGATCAGGTCCGCACGCGTGCGCGGTTTGCCGTCGCGCAGCAGCTGGAAGAAGTCGCCGGTGCCCAGGGCCAGGGGCGGCGTCCTCGACGGGGCGTCGGTGAGCATGGGTAGCAGCCTCCCGGGGTGAATTTGCGGTCGCGTATCGGCAAAAGATAGCCCATATGCTTCAGGAACCACAGAAGCCGCGTAAGTGACATGCAACTTTTGGTTGACATCAGCCAAAAGGTCCCTACATTGGTGGATATGCGAGCCGACGACGACGCGCACACTTCCTCACCCGACCCCGTCCTGCGCCTTCGTGGCGTCGGCAAGGAGTTCTTCGGCACCTCGGTGCTGCGAGAGATCGACCTGACCCTGTACCCGGGGCAGGTCCACGCCCTGGTGGGCGAGAACGGTGCGGGCAAGTCGACGCTGATGAAGATCGTCGCCGGGGTGCACCGCCCGGAGACGGGCACCATCGAGCTCGACGGCTCCGTCGTCTCGTTCCCGACGCCGCTCGACGCCCAGCGCGCGGGCGTCGCAACGGTCTTCCAGGAGTTCAACCTGCTGCCGGACCGGTCCGTCGCCGAGAACGTGTACCTCGGCCGGGAACCGCGCAGGCGCGGCCTGGTCGACCGCCGCCGCATGCACACCGACACCACCCGCCTCCTCGACGACCTGGGCCTGACGGGCATCGCGTCCTGGACCCGCGTCGGGTCCCTGTCCGTGGCCCAGCAGCAGGTGGTCGAGATCGTCAAGGCGGTCTCGTACGACGCCCGGATCATCTCGATGGACGAGCCGACGGCGGCGCTCGCCGACCAGGAGGTCGCACTCCTCTACGAGCTGGTCCGGCGACTGCGGGACCGCGGCGTCGCGATCCTGTACGTCTCCCACCGGCTCCAGGAGATCTACGACCTGGCCGACACCATCACCGTGCTCAAGGACGGCAACCACGTGCTGACGGCGCCGGCCGCCGAGGTCAGCCAGGACCGGCTGGTGCGCACCATGGTGGGGCGCGACTTCGCCGGCTTCTTCCCGGACAAGGCGGCCGACGCCGCACCCGGCGAGGTGCGGCTGGCCCTGGTGGGCTCCGGCAACACGATGGTCGACGGCATCGACCTCGAGGTACGGGCCGGTGAGATCGTGGCCCTCGCCGGGCTGCAGGGGTCCGGCCGCACCGAGATCGCCCACGGCGTGTTCGGCATCGCGCCGTTCACCCGCGGCCGCATGACGGTCGACGGACAGCCGGCCCAGGTGCGCACGCCGCGCCAGGGCGTCCGCCACCACCTCGCGCTGGTCACCGAGGACCGCAAGTCCGAGGGCCTGGCCCTCGGCCAGTCGGTCCTCGCGAACGCACGGCTCGTGCTTGACGCCGTGCTGCCCCGCGCCTCCGCCCGCCGGTCGCGACGGATCGCCGGCGTCCTGTCCTCGCTCGAGGTCGTCGCGAGCTCCCAGGACGCCGAGGTCCAGTACCTGTCCGGCGGCAACCAGCAGAAGGTGGTCCTCGCGAAGTGGCTCGTGACCGAGCCGCGGGTGATCGTCCTCGATGAGCCGACGCGCGGCATCGACGTCGGCGCCAAACGTGCCGTCTACGACCTCATGCGCACGCTGACCGCCGACGGGACCGCCGTGCTGCTCATCTCCTCCGAGCTGCCCGAGGTCGTCGCGATGGCCGACCGCATCCTCGTGGTGCGGGACGGCCGGATCGCCGGCGAGCTGCCGGGCGGCAGCGACGAAGCGGCCATCATGGCCCTGGCGACGGGGGCGGCATGACCATCAGCACCGGGAGCACCGGGAGCACCGGGAGCACCGCCGCGACGAGCAGGACCGCAGGCGCCCGGCGCCGCTACCACCTCGGGTCCACCGAGATCGTCTACCTGGCCCTGATCGGCATCCTGCTGGTCGCGGGCGTCCTCGTGGCGGTCCAGGGCGGCAACCTCTTCGCCCAGCAGAACATCAGCTACATGCTGACGCAGACGAGCCTGCTGGGATTCGTCGCCGTCGGGCAGACGCTGGTGGTCCTGTGCCGCTCGCTCGACCTGTCCGTCGGGTACGTCGTCGCGCTGTGCTCGCTCATCGGCGCCACGACGATGGCCGGCGACCCGTCCCGGGTCTGGCTCGGCGTCGTGGCGGCGCTCGCGGTGGCGGCCGGCGTCGGGCTCGTGAACGGTCTGCTCATCTCGGCGCTGCGGGTCAACGCGTTCATCGCGACGCTCGGCATGGGACTGATCATCAAGGGCTTCCTCGACACGCGGTTCAAGGGGCCGGAGGGCGAGGTGCCCTTCGCCTTCCAGACGTTCGGGTACACCCGCATCGGTCCGGTACCCGTCTCGACGATCGTCATGCTGCTCGTCGCCGCGGCGGCCTTCGTGCTCCTCACCAGGACCCGGGCGGGCTACCACATGTTCGCCGTCGGGGGGAACCTCGACGTCGCGCGACTCTCGGGCGTGCGGACCGGCCGGACCCTGGTGCTGGCCCACGTGCTGTGCTCCCTGTGCGCGGGCGTGGCGGGCCTGCTCATCGCCGCCCGGTTCGGCACAGGGAACGCGCTCGTCTACTCCTACGGCCTCGACCTCGACTCGATCGCAGCGGTGGTGCTGGGCGGCACGCTCCTGTTCGGCGGCCGTGGCTCGGTGGTCGGCACCATCGGCGGCGTGGTGATCCTCGCGGTGCTCGACACCGCGTTCAACGTGCTCGACGTGAACCCGTTCTTCAAGGACGTGCTGCGCGGCGCGATCATCATCGCCGCCGTCGCCCTGTACGCACGACGTCAGATCGACCCGGCGAGCCGGCGCGTCCGGTTCGGCGCCAGGGGTTCGGTTCCACCAGGTTCGGTTCCACGAGATTCGGTTCCAGGAGATTCGGTTCCACGAGGAGGCGACGCCGCATGACCCTGACCGCAGACACCTCACGAGGTACCGCACGAGGGACCGCACGGCAGTGGCGCGAGCGCCTGCTGTCCGGCGGCAGCTGGACGGTCCTAGCACTGCTCGTCGTGGTGTTCACAGTGATCATCGTGATCAACCCGTCGTTCGCGGAGCCCGTGTCCCTCATGGCGTTCGCCAAGCAGGCGGCTCCGCTGGTGGTCCTCGCCGTGGGGCAGTACTTCGTGATCGTCTCGGGCGAGTTCGACCTGTCGGTCGGCTCGCTCGTCGGAGCCCAGGTGGTCATCGCGGCGCGGCTCATCGACGGCGAGGAGGCGCTGACCTGGCCCGTGCTGGCGCTGATGGTCGTCTTCGGCCTCGTGGTGGGGCTCGTCAACGGCCTGGTGACGACGCTGCTGCGGGTGCCGTCGTTCATCGCCACGCTCGGCATGATGCTGGTCCTGTACGGCGCGATCCGGCTGTGGACCGGCGGCGCACCCACCGGCGCGCTGAGCGAGAGCTTCCGGGTGCTGGGCCGCAAGGGGTTCCCGGACGTTCCCGGGGAGTTCCAGGTGCCGTACGCGCTGCTGGTGGCGCTCGTCGTCGTCGGCATCGCGGTCCTGCTGATGCGCCGTCCGTTCGGTCGGTCGCTGGTCGCCGCCGGCGACAACGCCGTGGCCGCCACGTACAGCGGCGCCTCCGTGTGGTGGCTCCGCACGCGGGCGTTCCTGCTCTCCTCGTTCCTCGCCACGGTGGCGGCGGTGCTCATCGGCGGGTACGCCGGCGTCACCGCCCAGGTCGGGCAGGGGCTGGAGTTCATGGCGATCACCGCCGTCGTGCTGGGCGGCGTCGCCCTGGGTGGCGGCCGCGGGACCGTCGTCGCCGCCATGGTCGGCGCGCTCGCCCTCGAAGCCCTCTTCACCCTGTTCAACCAGCTCGCCCTGCCGTCGACCATCCGGCCCGCCGTGCAGGGCGTGATCATCATCGTCGCCGTCGCCTACGCGGCACGCCGACAACGCACCTGAGCTCGAACCCATCGAACGAACCGCACTCATCAAGAACCGCACTCATCAAGACCCGCACTCATCAAGACCCGCACTCATCAAGACCCGCACTCATCAAGACCCGCACTCATCAAAGGGGATGGACATGCGACCGATCCGAGCACTGCTGGCGGGCACGGCAGCGGCAGGACTGCTCCTGCTGACGGCCTGCACCACCGACGCCCCGACCGAGGAGCTGCCGGCCGCCGAGACGAGCGCGGCCGAGGAGGCACCCGCCGAGTCCGGGGCCGAGAGCGAGTGGTTCGTCCAGGCGGACTACGACAAGGAGCTCGCCCAGCGCGACATCGAGCCGGAGGGCCCGGCCGACGAGCCGTGGCTCCAGGCGATCGAGCCCGAGTGGGTGGACACCGCTGACCTCGCGAGCGAGGGCGGCGACAAGACCCTGTGCTTCTCCAACGCGTCGGTCTCCAACCCATGGCGGGTGACCGGCTGGATCACCATGCAGCAGCAGGTCGAGGTGCTCCAGGAGGAGGGCGTGATCGGCGAGTTCCGGGTCTCCGACGCCGCCGACGACGACAACAAGCAGATCTCCGACATCCAGGCGTTCGTCGAGGCCGGCGACTGCGACGCGATCATCATCTCGCCGTCGACGACCGCGACGCTCACCCCGGCGGTCGAGGCGGCCTGCGAGAGCGGAACTCCGGTCATCGTGTTCGACCGCGGCGTGAACACCGACTGCATGGTCACGTTCATCCACCCGATCGGTGGCTACGCCTACGGCGCGGTGGGCGCCGAGTTCCTCGTCGACAACCTGGAGCCGGGCTCGACGGTCCTGGCGCTGCGCATCCTGCCCGGCGTCGACGTGCTGGAGCACCGGTGGGCCGCGGCGGACAAGGTCTTCTCGGAGTCCGACATCGAGGTGGTCGGGGTCGAGTTCACCGGCGGCGACGGCGCCAAGATCAAGGACCTCGTGACCCAGTACCTGCAGCGCGGCGAGGTCGACGGCATCTGGATGGACGCCGGCGACGGCTCTGTGGCCGCCGTCGAGGCGTTCGAGGACTCCGGCAAGCCGTACCCGGTCTTCGTGGGCGAGGACGAGATGAGCTTCCTGCGCAAATGGGACGAGACGGGGATGACGGCGATTGGCAACGTCTACTCGAACTTCCAGTGGCGCACGCCGATCCTCGCCGCGCAGAAGATCTGGGCCGGCGAGGAGGTGCCGTCCGAGTGGGTGCTGCCCCAGGAGCCGGTCGACGACTCCGACCTCGCGGAGTACCTCGACGCCAACGCGGACATGCCGTCCCTGCACTACGCGAAGTTCGGCGGCGAGGACCTGCCCGGGTACCCCGAAGCCTGGACGGACCGCTGAATGACGGCGCCCACGGTGCCCACGAGAACCGCGCCCACAAAAGCCACGGCCACCTGGCCCGTCGGCGTCAACACCTGGGTGTGGACGTCGCCGCTCACCGACCGTTCGCTCGCCGAGATCGCGCCCCGCGTCGCGGGCTGGGGGTTCGACGTGCTGGAGCTCCCCGTGGAGCGCCTCGGCGACTGGGACCCGCGCCGCGCGGCGCAGGTCCTCGCCGACAACGGGCTCGCGGCGAGCGTGTCCCTCGTCATGGGCGAGGGCCGGGAGCTGGTCGCGGCCGGCACGCACACCGTGGGCGCGACCCAGGACTACCTGCGGGCGGTGGTCGACGCCGCGCACACCGTGGGCGCCCGGGTGATCGGCGGTCCGGCGTACGCGTCGGTCGGGCGCACGTGGCGGACGACGCCGCAGGAGCGGGCCGACGCCGTCGCCGAGCTCGCCGAGAACCTGGCACCCGTCGTCGAGCACGCGATCGACGCGGGCGTCGTCGTCGGGCTGGAACCGCTCAACCGCTACGAGACGAGCCTGATCAACACGGTGGACCAGGCGCTCGACGTCGTCGGCAGGCTGCCCGCCGAGGGGATCGGGCTGATGCTCGACGTCTACCACATGAATATCGAGGAGCGGGACCTGCCCGCCGCGGTGGTGCGCGCTGGGGCGCGCATCGCCGCGGTGCAGGTCTGCGGGAACGACCGCGGCGCGCCGGGCGGGGACGGCATCGACTGGCCGCCGCTGCTCGCCGCGCTCGAACGGGCCGGCTACGCGGGGCCGCTCGTCATCGAGTCGTTCACCGGTCAGAACGCCACGATCGCCACCGCCGCCTCGATCTGGCGGCCGCTGGCCGCGAGCCAGGACGCCCTCGCGACCGAGGGCCTCGCGCACCTGAGAGGACTGATGCCCGCCGCAGAGGACTGAACCGCGCGGGAGGTTCACGCGCTCGGCGCCGGCACGCCGGGCTGGTCAACGAAACACGCTCCGCCGGGTGTCCCGGCGGGTCCGCACGTCGATCTGCCCAGGAGGCAACACGATGACCGCACCACGACGTCCCCGCTGGGGGAGATCCATAGCGGCGCTCGCCGCCGGAGCGCTCGCGCTCACGCTCGCGTCCGTACCGGCGGCCACGGCCGCCGACGAACCGCGGGCCACGGCCGAGGGCGAGCAGGCCGAGGCCCTGGCGGAGGGCCGGGTCCTCATCTTCACGGCCACCACCCAGTACCGGCACGCCGAGGCGATCACGCAGGGCACACCCGTGCTCGAGGCGGCGTTCGCCGAGGCAGGCATCGAGTCCGACCACACAGAGGACCCGACGGTCTTCAACGACACCGACCTGGCGCAGTACGACGCGCTCGTCATGTTCCAGGCGTCGGGCGACCCGTGGAACGCCGAGCAGAAGGCCGCGATGGAGCGGTACCAGCAGGCGGGCGGCGGCATCGTCGCCATCCACAACGCGACGGACATGCGCGGCAGCTATGCCTGGTGGGACGAGATGATCGGGTCGCTGATGCCCGGCCACGCCGCCACCGGCTCGAGCCCCGGCCTGCCCGGCACGGTCCGCGTCGAGGACCGGAAGCACCCCTCGACGGAGCACCTGCCGCAGCGCTGGGACCGCGCCGACGAGTGGTACAACTTCTCGACCAACGTGCGCGGTGACGCGCACGTGCTGGCCACGATGGACGAGTCGACCTACGACCCGGGCAGCAACGCGATGGGCTACGACCACCCGATCTCGTGGTGCAAGTCCTACGACGGCGGCCGTGCGTGGATGACCGGCATGGGGCACTTCGGTGCGCACTACACCGACGAGCCGGAGCTGGTGCAGCACATCGTCGGCGGCGTGGAGTGGGCTGCCGGGCTGGCCGAAGGGGACTGCGGCGGCACCGACTGGGGCCAGTTCGAGAAGGTCTCGCTGGACACCAACACGAGCGCGCCGTTCGGGATCGACGTGGCGCCGGACGGCCGGGTGTTCTTCACCGAGCTGGTGCGCGGGCAGATCCGGGTCTTCGACCCGGAGACGCAGACCACGTCCACCGCGGTGACGCTGCCGGTCTACTCCGGGGGCGAGGACGGCCTGCTGGGCGTCGCGCTGGACGAGAACTTCGCCGAGAACGGGTACCTGTACCAGTACTGGTCGCCCGCGAGCGAGGACGACACCGACCCCGCGAGCTTCCACAACCGGCTCTCGCGATTCACGGTGACGCAGGACGGCCCGGGGACGACGACGATCGACCCGGAGTCCGAGGTGGTCCTCCTGGAGGTCCCCGCCAGGCGCCTGCCCGACGAGCCGGGGCACACGGGCGGCGGGGTGATCGTCGACCACGCGACCGGTGACCTGTACCTCGGCGTCGGCGACGACGTGAACCCGCACTCGGAGCCGTCGGGCGGGTACGCGCCGATCTCCGAGCGGGACGGCACCTTCCACGACGCGCGGGCGACGTCGGCCAACACCAACGACCTGCGCGGCAAGGTCCTGCGGATCCACCCGGACGACGACGGTACGTACTCGATCCCCGAGGGAAACCTGTTCCCGGAGGCGGAGGACACCGCGGACAAGACGCTGCCCGAGATCTACGCCATGGGCTTCCGCAACCCGTTCCGGTTCGCCATCGACCCGGCGACGGGCAACCTCGGCGTCGCCGACTACTCGCCCGACAACGGCAATGACAACCTGGCCGAGCGTGGCCCGGCCGGCATCGCGGAGTGGAACCTCATCAAGGAGCCGGGCTTCTTCGGCTGGCCACTGTGCATGGGGGACAACGAGCCGTTCCGTGACGTCGACTACCGCACGAGCCCCGTCACCGTCGGCGACAACTTCGACTGCGCCGCGCCGGTCAACGACTCGGTGCGGAACACCGGCCTGACCGAGCTGCCCCCGGCCCAGCCGGCGGACCTGTGGTACGGCTACCAGCGGTCGTCGGTGCCCGGCGCCATCAGCCAGGGCGGTGGGCTCGCGCCGATGGGCGGCCCGTTCTACGACTTCGACCCGGAGCTCGACTCGGACACCAAGTTCCCCGAGTACTACGAGGGCAAGGCGTTCTTCTACGAGTGGTCGCGGAACCAGGTGTTCACGATCGAACCGACGGATCCCGGGGCGGCGCCCGGTGAGTCCGACGTCGAGAAGGTCAACCGGTTCCTGCCGGACGAGGACTTCCTCGCACCGATCGACGCGAAGTTCGGGCCGGACGGCGCGATGTACGTGCTCGACTGGGGCGGCGGCTTCGGCCGGGACAACCCCGACTCGGGCCTGCACCGGGTCGACTACGTGACGGGCTCCCGGTCGCCCGAGTCGGTGCCGACGGCCTCGCCGGACTCCGGGACCGCACCGCTGGAGGTGGAGTTCGACGGGTCGGGCAGCACCGACCCCGAGGGCGAGAACCTCGAGTACGCGTGGGACTTCGACGGCGACGGGACCACCGACGCGACCGAGCCGACGGCGTCGCACACGTACACCGAGGACGGCGTCTACGACGCCCGGCTCACCGTCACGGACCCGGCGGGCAAGGACGGGACCGCCACGGTGCCGATCACCGTGGGCAACACCCGGCCCGAGGTCGACTTCGGGCTGCCGCCGACGGGCTCGTTCTTCGAGTTCGGCGACACGATCTCGTGGGACGTCTCCGTGACCGACGCGGAGGACTCGCCGGACGGCTCGGCCATCGACGACGAGCGCGTCGTCATCCAGCCGGCCCTCGGGCACGACGCGCACGCGCACCCGTCGGAGCCGCTCCACGGCCGCACGGGGTCGGTCGCGACCGAGCTCGGCGGCGGGCACGGGGACGGCACCAACGTCTTCTACGTGCTCGACGCGAGGTACAAGGACGACGGCGGCGCCGGCGACCTCCCGTCGCTCACCGGATCGGACACGACCCTCGTGTTCCCCAAGGAGCGGCAGGCCGAGTTCCACACGAAGCAGGAGGGGACCAGGACGGCGCCGAGCCGGGACGCAGAGGGCGGCGGCGAGGTCGTCGTCGGCTCGGACGGCGCGTGGGCGTCCTACGACCCCGTGAACCTGCACGGGATCGACGCCCTGACGCTGCGGGTGGCCTCGGCGGCCGCCGGCACCATCGAGCTGCGTAAGGGAGCCCCGGACGGCGACCTGCTCGGGACGGCCGAGATCACGGGCAGTGCGGTCAGCGACTTCCGCGACGTGCGGGTCGACGTCGACGACCCGGGGGAGAGCTTCGCCCTCTACGTCGTCTTCCCCGGCCCGGGTGAGCGCCTGCTCAACTTCGTGGAGGCGAACGGCAAGGGCGTCAGCGACACCACGCGGCCCGAGGTTGCGATCACCTCGCCTGAGGCGGGGGTCGAGCTGGAGCACGGCCAGATCGAGGTCACGGCCGACGCCACCGACGCGGAGAACACCGTCAGCCAGGTGGAGTTCTTCGTCGACGGGACGTCGATCGGCGTCGACGACACGGCGCCGTACACGGCGCCCTGGGACGTCACCGCCGACGGCTACTACGAGCTGACGGCGGTCGCGACCAACGACGTCGGCCTGCCGACGACGTCACGGGTGGTGGTCGCGCAGGTCGGCGACATGTTCGGCGGGATGCGGACGTTCAGCAACGCGGACGGCGAGTTCGAGCAGCTGTCCTCCGGTGCGTACGTCATCGAGTCGGGCGGCGCCAACATGTGGCAGGGCACCGACGAGTACTCCACGATCTTCCGCGAGGGCTCAGACCGGCACTGGTCGGCCACGGTGAAGATCAACAGCCAGGGCAACTCGGCCGGCTCGGCCAAGGCGGGGATCATCGTCCGCAACGACGTGACCCAGCCGGGCACGTCACCGGGTTACGCGGCGCTCGGCATCCGGCCGAGCGGCGGGTACGAGTGGCTGCGGGGCAACGACGCGGGCCAGCTGGTCACGTCGTCGAACGGTGGCCCGACGGCGTACCCGGGCTGGGTGCGGCTCGTGCGCGACGGCGACCTGTACTCGGCGTACTGGAGCTCGGACGGCGAGACGTTCACCCAGATCGGGGAACCGGAGGAGCTGGCAGGTGCCGCCGACCTGCAGGACGTCGGGCTGTTCGTCACCGCGCACAGCACGACGAACCGCAGCGCCGTGGAGTTCCAGGACTTCACGTTCGACGACCAGCCCGACCCGCCGCGGGTCGAGGTGGCGGCAGGCAGCCGGTGCACCGGTCCGCACGCGCGCGTGACGGTGAACGCGACCAACGCGGGTGCCGACCCGGCCCGGATCGAGCTCAGCACCGCGCACGGGAGCAAGACCTTCAAGGAGGTGCTGCCCGGGGAGACCGTCTCCCGGCAGTTCAAGTCGAGGGCCGGAGCGTTCGACGCGGGGGCCGCCACGGTGACCGCGACCAACGGTCCGCACGAGGTGGTCGTCGAGGACGCCTACGACGCGGTGAGCTGCCGCTAGCCGGCGTGGCTGACTTGTTGGCCTGACCGGATGGCCTGATCGAGAGGAGCAAGGACGTGCCGAAGACGAGGAGCAGGCCGCGGAACCCACCGCGGAGCGGACCCAACGCCGCGGCACGTCCATCGAGCCGGGGTGGTGCCGGCCACCCCGGACCTCGGCCGCCGGCGCCCGCGCGGCGCCGGTGGCCGAGGTGGGGCGCTGCGGCGGCAGCCGGGCTGGTGGCCGCCGCCGCGGCCCTGGTGCTGGTGGTGGCGCAGCCGTGGGAATCGACGGCGCCGGCGCCGTCACCCGGCGGGATCGAGGTGGACCCAGCCCGGGTGGCGGAGCTGGAGGCCGCTGAGGCGGAGCGCGACGCCGAGAACCTGACGGCGGCGGGGGACCTCGCCGTCTCGGCGCAGGAGCGGCTGCTGCCGGTGATGGACGGGCTGCACGAGGCGCTGCCGACGGGGGACGCGTCAGCAGCGGACGCGTCGGCAGGCGGGTCGGAGGGGGAGGGGAAGCCCCCGACGGCGGCCGAGCTGGCCGAGTGGCGCGATGTCGTGGAGGAGGTGGTCGCGGAGATGGAGGCGCTGCCGTCGGGGTCGTCCGAGCACAACATCGTGCGCAACGGGCTCCTGCTCTCCACACGGCTGCTGGGAGACACGCTCGACGTCCTCGAGCTCGCGGGTGACGAGGACGGCTCGGGCCGCTCGTCGAGCTCGTCGGGCTCGTCAGGGGAGGCCGAGGGGCTCTCCGCCGTCGCGGGCGACCTGCGGACGCGGGCCGTCGACGCCTGGGCCGTGGCGGCGGTCCAGCTCGACCTCCAGTACATCGCGGCGGAGCGCGGTCACCTGCACGCGTTCCTGCCGCTGCACTCCGGCATGTCGGGAGAGGGCGAGGCAGAGCCCCCGCACGCGGGCCACTGACGGTCGCGTGTTGAGCTCGCTGGGAGGAGACTCCGCTCCCGGGGAGCGATGAGTTTCCTCGCCTCGCTCCGTCCACACCACCAACAGTCAGTTCCACCGAACGGATCGGAGAGCAGTCTCATGACCCAGTACTTCCTGACCCTCCCGCACGACAGCGCCGAGGAGCCGACGATGGAGTCCATGCAGGAGATGGATCCAGCGGAGCTGGAGGCGGTGTTCGCCGCCGTCGGCGCCGTCAACACCGCCCTGACCGAGTCCGGGGCGCTGGTCACCGCCGGTGGGCTCCACCCGCCGTCGACGGCGATCACCGTCGACGCCACGGCCGGTGAGCCGAAGCGCGTTCCCGGGCCGTTCGTCGAGGCCGCAGAGTACGTCGGCGGGTTCTGGATCATCGACGTCGCCGACGAGGAGACCGCGCTCGGCTGGGCCGAGCAGTGCGCCAAGGCCCTGCATGCCCGCATCGAGGTGCGCGCGCTGCAGGAGAAGCCCGAGTAGGGGCGGGCGACGTCACCCGGGGCAGACCGGGCACCCGCACGACTGCCGGGACGAGCGTGACTACGTCACGTCGTGAGTCCCGTCCTGAGTCCCGTCCTGAGTCCCGTCGTGGGCCGAACGTTCACTCCGGAGCGGCCGACGCGGGACCGGCGGGGATCGGCTCCTCGAAGACGAGCAGCGTGTGTGTGTTCAGGATGCCCTTCATGCCCTGGATCTGGTCGAGGATCAGGTGCCGCAGATCGGCGTTGTCCCGCGCGCGGACGAGCAGGACGAGGTCGAACTCTCCGCCGACCAGGCCGATGTGGTCGACGCCGCGCAGGGTGCGGAGCTCCTCGCGGACCGAACGCCACTCCGCCTGCTCCAGGTTGACCGTGACGTAGGCCGAGGTGCCGAGGCCGGCCAGCACGGGATCGATGTCCGCGCGGTAGCCACGGATGACTCCCGTGGACTCGAGCCGCCGGACTCGCGCATAGGCGTTGGCGCGCGAGATGTGCAGCTTCTCGGACAGCGCTCGCATGGACATCCGGCCGTCCTGACGGAGCTCGTCGACGATGCGCTGGTCGACCTCGTCGAGGTTCGATACCACTTGTCTCGCCGTCACGCCCTCAGCCCCTTCGCCGGTGGACATTTGGATCGCATGACCAGCATATTGCTGGACGGTCTCTCGGATCCTCGCCGTTGATGGAATCCGAATAGATCCTTGACCATGATATCTACATGACGGGCATCACAGGCACGACAGGCATGACACGTGACGCAGACCGCATGCTCCCGTCGCGGGAGCCGGTCATGCTCCTTGACCCGGACGGCCGTCCGACGGCCGCCGACGGGGACGGTCTGCCCGCGAGCGAGGAGCTGCTCCGGGGCCTTGCCGGCATGATCGTCGCCCGCCGTTTCAACGAGCAGGCCTCCGCGCTCGTGCGGCAGGGGCGGCTGGCGGTCTACCCCTCGTCCTACGGGCAGGAGGCGTGCCAGGTCGCCGCGGCACAGGTGCTCACCGGCGAGGACTGGCTGTTCCCGACCTACCGCGACACCGCTGCCGCCGTCGCGCGCGGCGTCGACCCGGTCGAGGTGCTCGGGCTGCTCAAGGGCGACTGGCACTCGGGTTACGACCCCTACGACCGGCACGTAGCACCCCTGACGACGCCGCTGGCCACGCAGCTCCCGCACGCCGTGGGCGTGGCGCACGCCGCGCGGCTGCGGGGGGAACCCACCGTGGTGCTGGCGATGTGCGGCGACGGCGGCACGAGCGAGGGCGACTTCCACGAGGCACTGAACTTCGCGGCGGTCTTCGGGGCGCCGGTCGTCTTCTTCGTCCAGAACAACCAGTACGCGATCTCGGTGCCGCTGGCCCGGCAGTCGGCCGCGCCGTCGCTGGCCCACAAGGGCGTCGGCTACGGCATGCCCGGCGAGCACGTGGACGGCAACGACCTCGCGGCGCTCCTGGACGTCCTGTCCGGAGCGGTCGAGCGGGCTCGTGCCGGAGCGGGTCCGCAGCTCGTCGAGGGCCGGACCTACCGGATGCAGGCGCACACGAACGCCGACGACGCCACCCGCTACCGCGCCGACGACGAGGTCGCGGCATGGGCCGCCAAGGATCCGCTGGTGCGGCTCGAGGCATACCTGCGGACCGAGGGTGTCCTCGACGACGCGCGCGCCGCCGATCTCACCGAGGCTGCCGAGCAGGTCGCCCGCCGCACGCGTGACGGTCTGAACCAGGACATCGAGCCCGACCCCGACGACCTGTTCCGGTTCGTCTACGCCCAGCCCACCCCCCAGCTCATGGAGCAGCTCGCGGTGGTCAGGGACGAGCTGAGCAGGGACGAGCTGAGCAGGGACGAGCTGAGCAGAGACGAGCTGAGCAGAGAGGAGACCCGCTGATGACCACGACCGCGGTGGAGCACGCGACGCTGAGCACGGCCCAGGCGATCAACCGGGCCTTGCACGACGCGATGGCGGAAGACCCCTCGGTGCTCGTGCTCGGCGAGGACGTCGGCACGCTCGGCGGCGTCTTCCGGGTCACCGACGGCCTCACCGCCGAGTTCGGCGAGGACCGTTGCTTCGACACCCCGCTCGCCGAGGCCGGTATCGCGGGCTTCGCCGTCGGCCTCGCCATGAACGGCATGCGGCCGGTGATCGAGATGCAGTTCGACGCCTTCGCCTACCCGGCCTTCGAGCAGGTCGTCAGCCACATCGCCAAGATGCGGAACCGGACCCGCGGCCGCGTCGCGCTGCCGCTCGTCATCCGGATCCCCTACGCCGGCGGCATCGGCGGGGTCGAGCACCACTGCGACTCGTCGGAGTCCTACTACGCCCATACCCCCGGCCTGCACGTCGTCGCGCCGTCGAACCCCGCGGACGCCTACTCGCTGCTGCGCGAGGCGATCGCCTCGCCCGACCCGGTGGTCTTCCTCGAGCCGAAGAAGCTCTACTGGGCGAAGGGCGTGGTCGCCCTGGGCCCCGGTGGTGAGCCGGGCATCGGCGCTGCCGTCGTCCGTCGTCAGGGCACCGACGCCACCCTCATCGCCTACGGCCCGACCGTGCCGGTCGCGCTCGAGGCGGCCGAGGTGGCCGCGCGCGACGGCCGCAGCCTGCAGGTCGTCGACCTGCGCTCGATCGTGCCGTTCGACGACGCGGGCGTCTGCGCCGCCGTGGAGTCGACGGGCCGCGCGGTCGTCATCGCGGAGGCGGCCGGCTTCGCGAGCGTCTCCTCCGAGATCGCGGCGCGGGTGAGCGAGCGCTGCTTCCACTCGCTGTCCGCGCCGGTGCGGCGGGTCACCGGGTTCGACATCCCGTACCCGCCGCCAAAGCTCGAGCACTTCCAGCTCCCGTCGGTCGACCGGATCCTCGACGCCGTCGACGAGCTCCAGTGGGAGGACGCGTGACCAGCACCGCGACCGGACAGACCTTTCTGCTGCCCGACCTCGGCGAGGGCCTGACCGAGGCGGAGGTGGTGCACTGGCTGGTCGCGGAGGGCGACGTCGTCACCATCGACCAGCCGGTGGTGGAGGTCGAGACGGCCAAGTCGGTGGTGGAGGTGCCCAGCCCGTACGCCGGCCGGGTCGGCAGGCTGCACGCCGCCGAGGGAGAGCTCGTCGAGGTCGGCCGGCCGCTGATCACGGTCGGCCCTGAGGTTGAGGCTGAGGTTGAGGTTGAGGCCGCTCCCGTCGACGGGGCTTCCGTCGACGGGGCTTCCGCCGCCGCGGAGACCTACCGCGAGGAGGAGCAGGCCGGCTCCGGCAACGTGCTCATCGGGTACGGCACCTCGGCGGGCGCGGCCTCGGTCCGCCGCCGTCGGCCACGCGGTGCCCGGCCGGCCGTGCCTGCAGCCGTGCCCGCGGCCGTGCCGGACGCCGTGCCCGCCGCCGTGCCCGACGACCGGCCGGTCAAGGTGATCTCGCCGATCGTCCGGCGGCTGGCTCGTGAGGCAGGGCTCGACCTGCGCACGATCCGGCCCACCGGGTCGGGCGGTGTCGTCAACAGGTCCGACGTGTGGGCCGCCGTCGAGCGCGCGCGGTCGGCCGCGGCTGCGGCCCCCGGACACGCCGGACCCGCATCTGCCGGACCCGTATCTGCCGTACCCGTATCTGTCGGAACCGCGCCTGTCGGAACTGCAGTGCCTCCCGAGCCCGTGACCCAGACCGCCCCCGATGAGCGGCGCATCCCGCTCACCGGCTTCCAGCGCGCGGCGTCCAGGGTGCTGTCTCGGAGTCGCTCGGAGATTCCCGAGGCGACCGTCTGGGTCGACGTCGACGCCACGGCGCTCTGGGACCTGCGCGAGGCCGCCCGCACGCCCGCCGATCCCGGGCCGGGTCTGCTCGCCTACCTCGCGCGGTTCGTCGTCGCCGGTCTCAAGGAGTACCCGGTGCTGAACGCGCGGCTCGACGTCGAGCGGGACGAGATCGTCGTGCCCGACGCCATCAACCTCGGTGTCGCCGTCCAGAGCGAGCTCGGGCTGGTCGCCCCGGCGGTGCTCGGGGCCGGGACGATGACCACGGCGGAGCTCGACGCGGCCCTGCGCGACCTCACGGCCCGTGCCCGGGTCGGGAAGGCCACTGCCGAGGAGCTCACCGCGGGAACGTTCACGCTGAACAACTACGGCGGCTTCCGGGTCGACGGCAGCGCGGCGATCATCAACCACCCGCAGGTCGCGATCCTGGGCCTCGGCCGCATCATCGACCGGCCATGGGTGGTCGACGGTCAGATCGTGCCGCGCAAGATCGCCCAGATGTCGTTCGTCTTCGACCACCGGGTGTGCGACGGCGCTACGGCGGCGGGATTCATCCGTTCCGTGGCCGACGCCGTCGAGAACCCCGCCGCGGCGATCGTCCGGCTCTGACGGGGCTTCGCTGAGCCGTGGTGCTCAGCGGCAGCGTTCTTCCTGGGTGAGTGTGGTTCGTCGCTGACATCGTCGGTCATCCCGTCACGTTCGCCGCCGCGGTGGCCCTCAGCTGCCCGGGCCTCACCCTCGCCCGTCGTGGCCGCGGCTGAAGCACCTATTGCTGGCCTGTGGGGCCGTTCAGATCCTCCGGGAAGCATCTCGACGCGTGTCGCGAAGAGTTATCCACAGATTTCAGAATGCACGTGCGCATCATACAAAGGTTCGAGAGAATGGAGCTAGCGGACAAGGGATCGGGGGTGGGACCAGTGGATCAGTCGACGGATGGCATGGCGGCAGGTGGTCTGCCTCCCGCGGGTTCGATCGAGGAGGCGTTGGCCCGGATCGAGGATGCCGCAGCTGATCTGGCGGGCCTGGTTGGTCAGGAGTCGCTGGACGGGTGGGACGCGCCGAGCATCGGCCGGTTGGTCGAGGCGCACTCCCGGGTCCGTCGGCTCACGGGCCGGTTGGACGGGGTGCGGTACACCCTGTTGCCGCGGATCGAGGCCGAGGGTTCGTGGCGGTCGAGCGGTATGGCCCGCACCTTCACGTCCTGGCTGCGCCTGCGTGAGGGCATCTCGGCGGCCACGGCGAGCAAGGACATGACGATGGCCCGCCGCCTGGCGACCGCGCTGCCGGTGACGCGGGAGCGCCTGGTCGCAGGGACCTTGGGGGTGGATCATGCGCGGGTGATGACGGAAGTCGCGCCGACCAGCGAGACCCGCACCGACGCGTTGGCCTGGCTCATCGATACCCGTACGGGGGAGACGACGACGCCGGAGCGATTCGTGCAGACCGTGCCGGTCGACTTCCCGGACCCGGTGGATGACCCCGATGGTGACCGTACCCGTGAGCAGATCACGCGGGTGCTGGAGGGTGCGGTCGCCGACGGGACGCTGGTGACCGGGGAGGGCTTGGTCCTGCGGGAGGCCGGCTCGTTGAACGCAGACCAGTTCCGGGTCGTGGCACGCCGGTTCGCGACCGTGACCGACCCGGACACCGACGACACCGACGATGACAAGGCCGCGCAGGGCGAGTTCCTGGACCTGGCCAAGACCTTTGGTGGGTATCACGTGGCGGGCTTCCTGACCGACGAGCACGGGCTGCTGGTTCAGACAGCGCTCACCGCGGTGCTGGGTGCGCCCGCTGCGGAGGACACCAGGACGTCCACCCAGCGGCGGGCGCAGGGCCTGGCGGACGTGGCGCGCCTGGTGCTGGACACTAACCAGGCCTCCCCGGGGGCGGCGGTCACACCGCACCTGAACGTCACGGTGTCCTGGACGGAGCTGGTCACCCAGGTCACCCGCACCCGCGACGGACTGTGCCTGACCTGCGGACAGGCCACGCCGGCACGCGCAGCACCAGGCCGCGCAGCACCAGGCCGCGCGACGGACGCAGCAGCATCGGACAACGACCCGAGCACACCACGCACGGCCGCGGATCCGGCAACGGGCACAGCCGCGGGCACGGGTACGGCAGCGGGCACAGCAGCGGGCACGGGCACAGCAGCGGGTGCGAGTGCAGTGGGCATCATGACGGTGTCCGGGCTGCTGTCAGCGGGTGGCCCCGTGTTCACCGAGACCGGCGGGCGTGCACCACGCGCGCTGCTGCGCCGGTTGGCCTGCGACAGTGCGGTCACGAGGATCGTGTTCGGGCCGGATGGTGCGGCGCTCGACGTCGGGCGGGCGCAACGGACCGTGACGGGGCAGATGCGTCGCGCGGTGATCGCTCGGGACGAGCATTGTGTGTATCCGGGGTGCGATCAGCCACCGTCACGGTGCGAGGTCCACCACGCCGTGACCCACTGGGCCGACGGGGGCCAGACCTCGGTCGCGAACAGTGCGTTGCTGTGCTGGTTCCATCATCAGCTCGTCGATGCCAAGGGCATCGTCATGCAGTGGACCGGCAAGCCCACGGCCGAGAGCAGTGCCGGTGCCCTGCTGGAGACCGGCTGGGCGTTCACCGACGCTCGCGGGCATCGCATCCACCTACCCGAAGCCATCGAGGCCCTACCCCCGCCGGACGTCGAAGCCGCCTGACCGGCAGGCCCCGCTGGCTCCGGCAAGCCCGTCAGCGGGGCTCGATGAGCTGGTTGGTGATCCGCGCCGTGCAGACGCGCCGCCCCTGCTCGTCCGTCACGACGATCTCGTGCGACGTGACCGTCCGCCCGAGATGCACGGGGGTCGCGGTGCCGGTCAGGATCCCGTCCGCGGCTCCCCGGTGGTGCGTGATGTTCAGGTCCACGCCGGCGCACACCTTGTCCAGCGTGCTCGCGTGGATCAGGGCACACCACGACCCGAGCGCCTCCGTGAACGCGGCGGTCGCGCCGCCGTGCAGGCGACCGAGCGACTGGGTGTTCCCCGCAACGGGCATGGTGGCCACGACGCGCTGCGCCGACTGCTCCAGGACCTGGATGCCCAGCTTCTCGTCCAGCGCGCCCAGCGTGATCGTCCACGGCGTCGTCATGCCAACACTGTAGGGCGCTACGGCATGCCGCCGGAGCCGGCCCGGCCGGCCAGCGGGACCTGCCAGCGGTGGCGCAGCGACAGCCCTCGCGCGGTGAACACGAGCGCTGCGACGGCGCTCCCGGTGACCACGTTGAACCAGTCGAGGTTCCAGAGCAGCGACGTCAGCGCGGCACCGGCCACGGCGGGGATGGCGTAGAGGCCCTGGGGCTGGAACACCTGCGGTATCTCGTTGGCGACGACGTCCCGCATGACGCCGCCACCGACCGCGGTCGTGAGGCCGAGCAGCACGGACGTCACCGCGCCCATGCCCGACTCCAGCGCAGTGAGCGTGCCGGTGACGCAGAACAGCGCCAGGCCGCCGGCGTCGAACAGCATCAGGGTGCGGCGGAGCCGGCGGACCCCGAACACGTGCAGGTAGACCGTCAGGGCGGCCAACAGCGGCGGGACGACGTAGAGCGGCTGCTGGAAGGCGTTCGGCACGCCCTGGTTGATGACCAGATCGCGGATGACGCCGCCGCCGAGGCCGACGAGCGAGGCCAGCATGACCGATCCGACGATGTCGAAGTCGCGGCGCGCGGCCAGGAGGGACCCCGACACGGCGAAGAAGAACACGCCGATCAGATCGAGCACGAACATGACGTTCACGGCCGGCCGGCTCCTGTCGTCGAGACGCTTCCAGAGGTCCGCGCCGGGCGGAGGCCCTCGAAGAGCACGCTGGAGACCGTCGCCGCCAGCGCGTCCTCGCGCACGGGCCCGTCGGGCCGGTACCAGTCCGCGAGGGAGTTGACCATGCCGAAGATGAGGCGACTGACGATGTCGGGGTCGACGTCGCCGCGCAGGTCACCGTCCGCGGCCGCCTGACGGACCAGGGCGGCCAGGCGTTCGTCGATGTGGCGGCGCCGCTCCATCGCCGCCCGCTCGACGGCGCTGTTGCCGCGGACGCGCAGCAGGAGCGTGACGGCGGGGAGGTTGCCGGCGAGGATGCGGACCGCGGCCTCGACGGTGGTCCGCAGGCGGACGGAGCTGCGCTCGCCGTCGGTAGCGGTGGCCGCCGCCTCGACCGCAGAGCTCAGTCCTTCCAGCGCTTCGTCGAGCGCCGCCGACAGCAGGGCCTCCTTGCTGGCGAAGTGGTGGTAGACCGCCGACTTGGTGACGCCGAGCTCGGCGGCGAGGTCGCTGATCGACGTCGCGTCGAACCCGCGGCGGATGAAGAGGTCGATGGCCGTCCGGAGAACTGCCTCGCGGTCGTGGCCAGGGCGCCCGCGCGGGCGGCGGCCGGGTGCGGCCGTCGAGGTGGCGTCGGTGCTCATCCGGTCATCGTCCCAGACGGGCGGGTCCAGGACCGCCGCTGAGTGGTCGGCAAGACGTCAGGTGATCGGCAACTCGAGCTGCCGAACACCTGACGTTCTACCGACCACTCACCGGCGGTCCTTCGCGACCAGCGTCAGCACGTCGTAGGTGGCCACCTGCTCGTCGTCCTGGTTGGTGACCGTCGCATCCCAGCGCACCTCGCCGTAGTCGGCCGAGCTGCGCGGCGTCAGCTGCTTGACGGTCAGGCTCACCCGGATGGTGTCGCCCGCCTTGACCGGGGTGAGGAACCGCAGGTGGTCGACGCCGAAGTTGGCGAGCACCGGGCCGGGGTCCGGGTCCACGAAGAGCCCGGCGGCCAGGGACACCACGAGGTAGCCGTGCGCGACGATGCCGCCGAAGAACGGGTTCGCCGCTGCGGCCTCCGGGTCGGTGTGCGCGTAGAAGGTGTCCCCGGTGAACTCCGCGAAGTGGTCGATGTCGTCGAGCGTGACCGTCCGGGACGCCGTCTCGATGGTGTCGCCGATCCGCAGCTCGGCCAGCGACTTGCGGAACGGGTGCACGCCGTCGAGCACCCGGCGCGACCCGGTGGTCCACCGGCCGGTGATCGCCGTGAGCATGTCGGGCGAGCCCTGGACGGCGGTGCGCTGCATGTGGTGCAGCACCGCGCGGATGCCGCCCAGCTCCTCACCGCCACCGGCGCGGCCCGGGCCCCCGTGCACGAGCATGGGCAGCGGGCTGCCGTGGCCGGTCGACTCGGCGGCGTCGTCGCGGTCGAGGATGAGCAGCCGGCCGTGCCAGGGCGCGAGCCCGCGGGCCACCTCGCGGGCGACCTGCGCGTCGTGGGTGACCAGCGACGCCACCAGGCTGCCCTTTCCCCGGGCGGCCAGCTCGACTGCCTCCTGCACCGAACCGTCCACCGACCCGTAGGTCAGCACCGTGCTGACCGGGCCGAACGGCTCCACCTCGTGGGGCTCGGCGGCGCCGGGGCGGGCACGCAGCAGGACGGGGGAGAGGAACGCGCCACGCTCGGCGTCGGCCCCCACGACGTCGACGTGCGCCGGGTCGCCGTACACGATCTCGGCGGAGGTGCGCAGCGCCTCGATGGCCTTGCGCACCTCGTCGCGCTGGCCGAGGCTGGCGAGCGCGCCCATCCGGACGCTCTGGTCGGCGGGGTCGCCGACGGTGATTCGGCTCAGGCGCGCGCCGATCGCGTCGACCACGGCGTCCGCGATCGGCTCCGGGACGATGACGCGCCGGATCGCCGTGCACTTCTGGCCGGCCTTGACGGTCATCTCGGTGACGACGCCCTTGACGAACAGGTCGAACTCCGGGTCCGCCGCCGTCACGTCCGGCCCGAGGATCGAGCAGTTCAGCGAGTCGGCCTCGACGCCGAGGCGGACGCCGCGGTGCAGCACCGCCGGGTGCTCGCGCAGGATCGCGGCGGTGTGCGCCGAGCCCGTGAAGGCGACGGAGTCCTGCTCCCCGAGCTCGTCCAGCAGCGTGCCCGCGCTGCCGCAGACGAGCTGCAGGCTGCCGGCGGGCAGGATGCCGGAGGCGATGATCTGCCGGACGACCGTCTCCGTGAGGTACGCGGTCTGGCTGCCCGGCTTGACGATGCTGGGCAGGCCGGCGAGGAAGGCGGGCGCGAGCTTCTCGAGCATGCCCCACACGGGGAAGTTGAAGGCGTTGATCTGCACGGCGACCCCGGGGCGCGACGTGTAGAGGTGCTGACCGAGGAAGGTGCCGCCCTTGCCGAGCGGCTCCGCGGCGCCGTCGAGGACGATGGTGTCGTTCGGCAGCTCCCGCTTGCCCTTGCTCGCATAGCTGAAGAGCGTGCCGATGCCGCCGTCGATGTCGACCATCGAGTCACGCCGGGTGGCTCCGGTGCGCAGGGACACGGCGTAGAAGTCGTCCTTGAGGCCGCCCAGGTGCAGCGCCAGCTCCTTGAGCAGGGTCGCTCGTTCGTGGAACGTCAGCTGCCGGACCGCCGGGCCGCCGACCTCGCGGGCGTGGGTCACCAGCGCGGCGAAGTCGAGGCCGTGGCTCGAGACGCGGGTGACCTCGTCGCCGGTCACCGCGTCGAGGACGGGCTCGCCGCCGTCGGTCCCGCGGAACCAGCTGCCCGCGACGTAGCTCTCCAGCTGTGTGCTCACTGTGCGCATCCCTCCAGATCGGTCTGCCCGGGCCGTTGTGCTACCCGCTGTGCCTGTGTCAATGTATTACAGAACGTTCGGTCGGTAAATAGCAGACGTCGTCCAGCGGAGGTCCCCATGTCGGTAGTCGCCGAGCCAGCGCACGAGCCAGCGCACGACGCCGAGCCCGAGGCGGAGCTCGAGGCGCGCTTCCAGTCCGTGATCGCCCGCAAGGACCGCATCGAGCCGCGGGACTGGATGCCGGACGCCTACCGCAGGACGCTGGTGCGCCAGGTGGCCCAGCACGCCCACTCGGAGATCATCGGCATGCAGCCCGAGGGCAGCTGGATCAGCCGCGCGCCCTCGCTGCGGCGCAAGGCCATCCTGCTCGCCAAGGTCCAGGACGAGGCGGGGCACGGCCTCTACCTCTACTCGGCCGCGGAGACGCTCGGCGTCTCGCGCCAGGAGCTCACCGAGATGCTGATCAGCGGCAGGCAGAAGTACTCCTCGATCTTCAACTACCCCACGCTCTCGTACGCCGACATGGGCACCATCGGCTGGCTGGTCGACGGCGCCGCCATCTGCAACCAGGTGCCCCTGTGCCGGACGTCGTTCGGCCCGTACGGCCGGGCCATGATCCGAATCTGCAAGGAGGAGTCGTTCCACCAGCGGCAGGGCTACGAGCTGCTGGCGACGATGATGCGCGGAACCGACGAGCAGCGGGCCATGGTCCAGGAGTCCGTCGACCGGTTCTGGTGGCCCTCGCTGATGATGTTCGGCCCGCCGGACGACGCGTCGCCCAACACCGCGCAGTCCATGGCGTGGGGCGTCAAGACGCACACCAACGACGAGCTGCGCCAGCGCTTCGTCGACATGACGGTGCCCCAGGCCGCCGCGCTCGGCGTGACCCTGCCCGACCCCGACCTGGTCTGGAACGAGCAGCGCGGCGCGCACGACTTCGGGCAGCCCGACTGGGACGAGCTCTGGGCCGTCGTCAAGGGGAACGGCCCGTGCAACGCCCAGCGCGTGGCCCACCGCAAGCGGGCCTGGGACGACGGCGCCTGGGTCCGCGAGGCGGCGCTCGCGTTCGCGAACGGGCCCGGCACCGGCAGCGACTTCGGCACGGGCACGGGCACCGGCACCGGCACCGGCACCGACAACGACGGGACGGAGACGGCATGACCGGCCAGATCAGCGGCGAGTGGCCGCTCTACGAGGTGTTCGTGCGCGGCAAGCGCGGCCTCAACCACGTCCACGTCGGGTCGCTGCACGCGCCGGACGACCAGCTCGCGCTGCGCCACGCCCGCGACGTCTACACCCGACGCAACGAGGGCGTGAGCATCTGGGTGGTGCGCTCGTCCGCGATCACCGCGTCCAGCCCGGACGAGAAGGACCCCCTCTTCGCGCCCAGCGGCGACAAGGTCTACCGGCACCCCACGTTCTACGACATCCCCGCCGACGTACCGCACATGTGAGCAGCACCCACAGGGAGGAGGACCACCGCATGCCCGACGTCCGGAGCCACGAGACCCACGAACCAGACGACCACGACAACGCCTACGCGGGGCTGCTCGTCAACGACGCCCACTGGGCGTTCGGCACCGACTTCGAGGACCCGCTGGCCGGCGTGGACACCACGGTGCCCGACGGCGTCGACCCGGCCGCGCTGGCGACGTACTGCCTGATGCTCGGCGACGACGCCCTGGTGCTGTCCCAGCGCCTCGCCGAGTGGTGCAGCAACGCGCCCGACCTCGAGGAGGACATCGCGCTGTCCAACATCGCGCTCGACCTCCTCGGTCAGGCGCGCCTGCTGCTCGCGCGGGCGGCGGCCGCCGACGGCACACAGGTCCCCGCGCTCCCGGAGGGCTCACCGGTCCCGGACGAGGACCGGCTGGCGTTCTTCCGCGACGACCTGCGGTTCCGCAACGTGCGGCTGGTCGAGATCCCGAACGGCGACTTCGCCGAGACCATCACCCGGATCCTGCTCTTCGCCACGTGGCGCCTCGCGCTCTTCGAGGAGCTGTCGCACAGCCGGGACGCCGTGCTCGCGGCGGTGGCCGCCAAGGCCGTCAAGGAGCTGACCTACCACCGGGACTTCGCCGGCCGCTGGTTCCTCACCCTGGCCCGCGGCACCGACGAGTCCCGGCGGCGGCTGCTCGCCGGGCTCGACACCCTCTGGCCGTACTGGACCGAGCTGTTCGAGACGCACGACGTCGAGCGCGAGACGGCCGAGGCCGGTGTCGGGGTCGACCCGGCAGGCCTCGCCGCCGACGTCGACGTCGTGCTCGACCAGGTGCTGGCGGCGAGCGGCGTCGACCGGCCGGCCCTGCCGCCGCTCGCGGGGGTCCAGGGCCGAAAAGGTCGCGACGGGCGCCACACCGAGGTGCTGAGCAGGATGCTCGCCGAGATGCAGGTCGTCGCCCGCGCCCACCCCAGGGGGCACTGGTGACCGCAGCTCTCCGCCGGGAGCCGACACGGGAGCCGACACGGGACCCGGTGCTCGACCGCGCGTGGGACGCCGCGTCCGCCGTCGTCGACCCCGAGCTGCCGATGCTCACCCTCGTCGACCTCGGCGTCCTGCGCGAGATCAGCATCGGCGACGACGGAGCCGTCGTCGCCGCGATCACGCCCACCTACTCCGGCTGCCCGGCGATGGCGACCATGCGCGACGACGTCGTGCGCGAGCTGCGGGCCGCCGGCTTCGCCGACGCGCGGGTGCGGGTCGTCCTCGAACCCGCCTGGACCACGGACTGGATCACCCCGGCAGGGCGGGCGGCGCTCGCGGCCGCCGGGATCTCGCCCCCGGGACGAGCCCCCCGGCGGTCCGGCCCGGTACCGCTGCGGCTCGCGCCCCCGCGGCGCGCGGTGCGGTGCCCGCGGTGCGGGTCCGACGACGCCGTCGTCGGCTCGGAGTTCGGCTCCACCGCCTGCAAGGCGCTGTACCGCTGCCTGACCTGCCTGGAGCCGTTCGAGCACCTGAAGGAGATCTGACGTGACCGCCACCCTGCCGGCCGGCGGTGCCGGCACAGCCAGCACGGCCGGCTCTCGCGCTTCCCGGACGACGTTCCACACGCTCACCGTGACCGACGTCGAGCAGCTCACCGACGACGCGGCCGCCGTGACGTTCGACCTGCCCGCCGGTCTGGCCGAGGTGTTCGACTTCGCCGCCGGCCAGTCGCTGACGTTGCGGCGCACCGTCGACGGCGTCGAGCACCGCCGGACGTACTCGATCTGCTCGCCCGCGGGCAGCGCCCCGCGGATCGGCGTGCGCGAGATCCCCGACGGCATGTTCTCGTCCTGGCTGGTGCACGAGGTGCGACCTGGCGACCAGGTCGAGGTGCAGCCGCCGAGCGGCAGCTTCCGGGCCGACCCGGCGCAGGGCGGACGGCACCTGTGCATCGCGGCGGGCTCCGGCATCACGCCGATGCTCTCCATCGCGGCCACGGTGCTGGGTAACCCGGACGCCCGGGTGACGCTGCTCTACGGCAACCGCACCACCAGCTCGGTGATGTTCGCCGAGGAGCTGGCGGACCTCAAGAACGTCCACCGCGAGCAGCTCGACCTGGTGCACGTCCTGTCCAGGGAGCCGCGCGACGTCGAGCTGTTCTCGGGCCGGCTCGACGGCGACCGGCTGCGCAAGCTGCTGACCCTCGTCGTCCCGGTCGGCGACATGGACCACGTCTGGCTCTGCGGGCCGTTCGGCATGCTGACCGAGGCCAGGGCGGTGCTGGAGGAGCTCGGGGTCCCCGCGGAACGGGTGCACGTGGAGCACTTCTACGTCGACGAGCCCCCGCCGGAGCTGCGGCACGCCGACCGGGTCGTCGAGGGGGCGACGAGCCAGGTGACCGTGATCCTCGACGGCCGGTCGACGACGAGCGCGATGCCACGGGACACCAGGCTCCTCGACGCAGCGCAGGAGGTCCGTGCCGACCTGCCCTTCGCCTGCAAGGGTGGTGTCTGCGGCACCTGCCGCGCGAAGGTGCGCGGCGGAGAGGTCGACATGGTGCGCAACTACGCTCTCGAACCGGAGGAGGTCGCTGCAGGCTTCGTCCTCACGTGCCAGAGCTACGCGGTCGGCGACGATGTGGTCGTCGACTTCGACGCCTGACCGTGCGTGGCACCGACCACGGCTCACCGACCACTGCCGACCGACGCAGGAGGATCATGTCCGACGCCTTCATCCTTGACGGGGTGCGCACACCCATCGGCCGGTACGGCGGCGCCCTGGCCGCGCACCGGCCCGACGACCTCGCCGCGCTGGCCGTGCGCACCGTCGTCGAGCGCAGCGGCATCGACCCTGCCGACGTCGACGAGGTGGTGCTCGGGGCCGCCAACCAGGCGGGGGAGGACAACCGGAACGTCGCCCGCATGGCCTCGCTGCTCGCCGGCCTGCCGAGCAGCGTCCCCGGGTTCACCGTCAACCGCCTCTGCGCGTCAGGGCTCACGGCGATCACCACGGCGCGCCAGATGATCGTCGCGGGGGACGCCGACGTCGTCGTCGCGGGCGGCGTCGAGTCCATGACCCGGGCGCCCTGGGTGACCGAGAAGCCGGCGCGCGCGTGGGCCAGGCCGGGCCAGACCTGGGACACCTCGATCGGCTGGCGGTTCACCAACCCGGCGTTCGACGCCGACACCACCCTGACCATGCCGCAGACCGCCGAGCGGGTCGCCGAGCGCTGGGGCCTGAGCCGTGACGAGCTCGACGCCTTCGCGCTCCGCTCGCACCGCCGTGCGGTGGACGCGCAGCGAGCCGGGCGCTTCGACGCCGAGATCGTCCCCGTCGGCGACGTCACCCAGGACGAGGGGCCACGGGCCGACACGACCGCGGAGAAGCTCGCCGGCCTGCGGCCCCTCCACGGCCCGGGCGGCCGGATCACCGCGGGCAACTCCAGCTCGCTCAACGACGGCGCGGCGGCCCTCGTCCTGGTCAGCGAGCGGTACGCCGCGGCCAACGGCCTGGAGCCGCTGGCCCGGGTGGTCGCGGGCGCCAACGCCGGGGTCCCGCCCGAGATCATGGGGATCGGTCCGGTGCCGGCCACGCGCAAGGCGCTCGACCGGGCCGGCTGGTCGGTCGGCGACCTGGACGCCGTCGAGCTCAACGAGGCGTTCGCCGCCCAGTCGATCGCCTGCGTGCGGGACCTGGGCCTGGACGAGGACACGGTGAACGCCGACGGCGGGGCCATCGCGCTCGGCCATCCGCTCGGCTGCTCGGGGGCGCGGATCACCGTCACCCTGCTGGGCCGGCTCGTGCGCACCGGCGGCCGGCGGGGCCTGGCCACGATGTGCGTGGGCGTCGGCCAGGGGTCCGCCCTGCTGCTGGAGCGACCATGAGCGCGCCGCCCGTGGTCCCGCTCGTGGTCGAGGAGCACGGCGACCGGGTGGTCCTGCGGCTGAACCGGCCCGAGGTCCGCAACGCGATCGACCGGGCCATGGTCGACGCCCTGCACGAGGCGTGCACCGCGCTCGAGGCCGCGCCACGGGTGGCGCTCCTGATCGGGTCCGGCGGAACGTTCGCCGCCGGGGCGGACATCGCCGAGCTGCGCGAGCGGCGCAGGGATGACGCGCTCGCGGGCATCAACTCCGGTGTCTTCGACCGGATCCGCCGGCTGCCCATGCCGACCGTGGCGCTCGTCGACGGGTACGCGCTCGGGGGCGGCGCAGAGCTCGCGTACGCGTGCGACTTCCGCATCGGTACGCCCGCCGCCAGGATCGGCAACCCCGAGCCGGGCCTCGGCATCCTCGCCGCGGCCGGCGCCGCCTGGCGGCTGAAGGAGCTCGTGGGGGAGCCGCTGGCGAAGGAGGTGCTGCTGGCCGGCCGGGTGCTCGACGCCGAGGAGGCGCTGGCCGTGCGCCTGCTCAACGAGGTGGTCGAGGCCGGCGACCTCGAGGCGGCCGGGCACCGGCTCGCCGACCGCGTCACCGCCCAGGCGCCGCTCGCGGTGCGGCTCACCAAGTCCGTCCTCGACGCACCGCGCGACGCGCACCCGCTGGTCGACGACGTCGCGCAGGCCGTGCTGTTCGAGACGCAGGACAAGACCGACCGCATGACGGCGTTCCTCGACCGCCGGAAGGACCGGACATGACCGCCGGCATCGCTCCGCAGGCTGGCCCGCAGACTGTCCGGCCTGCCGTCCGGCCTGCTGTCCCGTCGGCCGTCGGCGTGTACGGCGGCGGGCGGATGGGCGCCGGCATCGCGCACGCGTTCGCGGCCGCAGGGGCCGCCGTCACCGTCGTGGAGACCGACTCCGCTTCCGCGGCGGCGGCGCGTGCGCGGATCGACGCGAGCCTCGCCAAGGCAGCCGCCAAGGGCGTGCGGGGCACCGGCACGTACGACGTCGTGACCGACGCGGCGGCCCTGGCCGGCTGCCTGCTGGTGATCGAGGCGGTACCCGAGCTGGTCGAGCTCAAGCACGACGTGCTGCGGGCGATCGCCGCCGCGGCCCCCTCCGCCGTGATCGGCAGCAACACGAGCTCGCTGTCGATCGACGGGCTGGCGGCTGCCCTGCCGGACCCGTCCCGCCTGCTCGGTCTGCACTTCTTCAACCCCGTCCCGGTCAGCGCCCTGGTCGAGGTGGTGGTCGGCCCGCGGACCGCACCCGGCCTGGTCGAGGACGCCAAGGGCTGGGTCGCGGGTCTGGGCAAGACGGCGATCACCGTCAAGGACTCGCCCGGCTTCGCGAGCAGCCGGCTCGGGGTGGCGATAGCGCTGGAGGCGATGCGCATGCTGGAGGACGGCGTGGCCGACGCCGCCGACATCGACACGGCGATGACGCTCGGCTACCGGCACCCGGTGGGTCCGCTGCGCACCACCGACCTCGTCGGGCTCGACGTCCGGCTGCACATCGCCGAGCACCTCGAGCGCGAGCTGGGGCCGCGGTTCGCGCCGCCGCGGGTGCTCCGGGACAAGGTGGCGGCCGGCGAGCTGGGCCGCAAGACCGGGCAGGGCTTCTACCCGTGGTGACGAAGCCGACGGGTCACATGTTCGAGTTCCGACCACAGACCTGACCCGCAGATCCTGACCCGCAGATCCTGGAGGAGTTGCCATGACCGACAGCCCCGTCGTCGTCGACCGCACGGCCGCGGTCGCGGCCATCACGCTGGACGACCCCGAGCACCGCAACGCGCTGACCACCGTGGCCAAGGCGGCGCTGCGGGACGCGGTGGCGGAGGTGGCCCGCGACGAGGGGGTGCGCGCCGTCGTCCTCACCGGGTCGGCCAGGGCGTTCTGCCTGGGCCAGGACCTCGGCGAGCACTCGAAGGCACTGGCCGACGGACCCGAGGCGGCGTTCGCCACGGTCCGCGAGCACTACACGCCCATCGTGCGGGACCTGCTGACCATGCCCAAGCCGGTGATCGCCGCCGTGGGCGGTACCTGTGTCGGCGCCGGGCTCGGCCTCGCGCTGGCCTGCGACCACCGGGTCTTCGCGACGGGCGTCAAGCTCGCCACCGCGTTCGCGGGGATCGGGCTGACCTTCGACACCGGCCTGTCCGTCACGCTGCCACGCGCCGTCGGCGACGCCCGGGCGAAGGAGCTGCTCCTGTTCGGCCGGACGTTCACCGCCCAGGAGGCCATCGCCTGGGGAATCTCCGGCGAGACGGTCGCCGCCGAGGAGGTGCTGCCCCGGGCGGCCGACCTCGCCCGGCAGCTCGCCGACGGGCCGACCACCGCGTTCGCACAGAGCAAGCGGCTGATCGAGCAGGCGCACGGCAGGAGCCTCGACGAGGCGCTGGAGGCCGAGGCGCTCGGTCAGATCAGGTGCGGCTCGACCAGCGATCACACGGGGGCCGTCGCGGCGTTCCTGGACCGGAGGACCCCGGTCTTCACCGGTCGTTGAGCCCCGATCGGCCGGGCCAGGGCAACCCGGTCCGCGAAGTGCTGTGACATCCGGGCCCGCGGCGCGTCTGAGAGGCATGACAGAAACGACCGGAACGGCGGCGTCGCCGACCACCGCTACGCAGTGCGCACCAGCTCCCTCTCGTCCCTTTCCCGGGAGGGGCGCCGGCGCGAGGTCCCTCGTCGCGCTGGACATCGACGGCACGCTCCTCGGCGCGGACCGGGTGGTCCCCGCCGTCACGGTCGAAGCGGTCCAGGAGGCACGGCGGTCCGGGCACCACGTGGTGCTCGCCTCGGGCCGGTCCCTCGTGGGCGTCCTCCCGGTCGCCCGCCTGCTGGGTTTCGACCAGGGCTGGGTGGTCGCCTCCAACGGCGCGGTGGTCGCCCGCGCCGGTGCCGCCCTGCCCGACGGCTACCGGCTCGAGAAGGTGTACACCTTCGACGTCGAGCCGGTGATCCGCCTGGCCCGCGCCTTCATCCCAGGGGTGCAGGTGGGCGTCGAGGAGATCGGCCGGGGGTACCGGGTCAACCGCCTCTTCGAGCGCGGGCTGGTGAACGGGGAGCAGCGCCGGGTCGCCGACACGGAGCTGTGGAACGTGCCCGCGCCCCGGGTGATCCTCCGTGCCGAGGGGGTGCAGGTCCTGACGGAGCCGTTGCGCGACCTCGGCGTCACGCCGAGCCCTGCCGGGTCCGGCTGGGTGGACGTGACGCCGAGGTGCCTGAGCAAGGCGACGGCGCTCGAGCGCGTCCGCGAGCGGATCGGTGTGGATCCCGGTCGGACCGTTGCCGTGGGGGACGGCGTCAACGACCTGGAGATGCTCGCGTGGGCGGCCCGCGGTGTCGCGATGGGCCATGCGCCGGCAGCCGTCATCGACGCCGCGGACGAGGTCACCGGGACGATCGAGGAGCACGGCGTCGTCCCGGTCCTGCGCACGCTGGGCGGCGCGGACGGCCGCGGGCGCGTCGGAGCATGCGCACGTGAAGAGCACGGCACCCCTTGACGCCACCCGGGCAGGCTCGTAACGTCCATACAGAACGCTGCAAGAAACTGACAGACACCGAGCACAAAGCAGTGCGCACTCTGTAATTCATTCACCTCGTCACCGTGTGGCCGGTCCCGTCCTCCGACGGGCCGCCTCGGTGGCGCCGACCCGACCCACCCAGGACGTCGACGCGCGCCGGCATGGTCGCGCCGTCGTCGGGCAGCGTTGCCCGCGGGTGGCTGAGCCCGCCCCGGCGGGAGAACGAGGACGTTCATGAGAATCCCCTGGAGACACACGGTCGTGGTGAGCGCCGCGGTGGCGCTCGTCGTGCCGCTCGGCGTGGTCGCCGTCGCGCATGCCGCCGAGGCCACCAACCTCGCGCTGGGCCGGCCGATCGCGGCGTCGTCGGTGACGCAGACGTACGTGGCGGCCAACGCGAACGACGGCAGCACGAGCTCGTACTGGGAGGGCGGCGGCGGCCAGTACCCCGCGCACCTCACGGTCGACCTCGGCGAGCCGGCCGACGTCGAGCGCATCGTCGTCACGCTTCCGCCGCCCGCGGTGTGGGCGCCGCGCACGCAGACGTTCAGCGTGCTCGGCCGGTCCGAGGGCGAGTCGTCGTTCCGCACCCTCGAGGCCTCGGCGGACCACGGCTTCGACCCCGCGAGCGGCAACCAGGTCGAGATCCCGATCGACGCGGAGGCCGACGAGATCCGCCTCGCGTTCACCGCCAACACCGGCGCCGGCAACGGCCAGGTCTCCGAGCTGCAGGTCTGGGGCACCCCGACGGGTGGCGGCGACCCCACCGACCCGCCGACCGACCCGCCCACCGACCCGACCGGCACCAACTACGCGCAGGACCGGCCGGCGGCGGCGTCGTCGACCGAGTGGACGTACGTCGCGGCGAACGCCGTGGACGGGCGGACCGGGACGTACTGGGAGGGCGGCGGCGGGCAGTACCCGTCGACGCTCGACGTCTCGCTGGCCGCGCCCACGCAGCTGAGCAGCGTGCGCGTACGCGTCAACCCAGACGGAGCGTGGGGGCCGCGCACGCAGACGTTCTCCGTCTGGGGGCGGTCCGGCGGCGATCCGTGGCGGGAGCTCGAAGGCTCCGCGGCGCACGAGTTCGCCCCGGCGAGCGGCAACCTCGTGGAGGTCCCGGTGGCCGGGACCGTCACCGACGTGCGCCTGCGCTTCACGGGCAACACCGGCGCAGGCAACGGCCAGGTCGCCGAGCTCGAGGTCTACGGCGAACCGGCGCCGAACCCGAACCTCACGGTCACCGCGGTGACGACGTCCCCGGAGTCGCCGACGGCGACCACCCCCGTGACCCTCACGGCGACGGTCGAGAACACGGGCGACCGGGCGTCGTCGGGTACGGCGCTCGACGCCAAGGTCGGCGGCACCGCCGTGGGCTCGGCGGACGTCGGGGCACTCGAGCCCGGGACGAGCGCCCAGGTGGAGGTCGACGCGGGCACCCGCCCCGCGGGGGAGTACACGGTGGGCGCCGTCGTCGACCCGGAGAACACCGTTGCCGAGCAGGACGAGACCGACAACGCGTTCGCGGCGTCCGCCAAGCTCGTCGTGCGCGAGGCGCCCGGGCCCGACCTCGAGGTCGTCTCCGTGTCCTCCGACCCGGCCAACCCGGCCGTCGACGCGGACGTCTCCTTCACGGTCCGGGTGCGCAACCGAGGGAACGAGCCGGTCCCGGCGGGCTCGGTGACCCGCGTCGTGGCCGGTCCGAGCACGCTGAACGGCACGACGCCGGCCGTACCCGCCGGCGAGACCGTCACCGTCACCCCGGACGGGGCGTGGACCGCGACGAACGGCGGGGTCACCGTGACGGCGACGGCCGACGCGACCGACTCCGTCGACGAGACGAACGAGGACAACAACACCGGCACGCTCGCGGTGACCGTGGGCCGCGGCGCCGCCGTCCCGTACACGAGCTACGAGGCCGAGGACGGCCAGTACACGGGCACTCTCCTGGAGACCGACCCGCTGCGCACCTTCGGGCACACCAACTACGCCACCGAGTCGTCGGGCCGCGAGTCCGTCCGGCTGAACAGCACGGGCGAGCACATCGAGCTCACGTCCACCAACCCGACCAACTCGATAGTCGTGCGCAACTCGATCCCCGACGCACCCGGCGGCGGGGGCCAGGAGAAGACGATCAGCCTGTACGCCGACGGCGAGTTCGTGCAGAAGCTGACGTTGTCGTCGAAGCACTCGTGGCTGTACGGGACCACCGACGACCCAGAAGGCCTCACCAACACCCCGGGCGGTGACGCCCGCCGCCTCTTCGACGAGTCGCACGCGCTCCTCGACCGGTCGTTCCCGGCGGGCACGGTGTTCAGGCTCCAGCGCGACGCCGACGACGACGCGGCGTTCTACATCATCGACCTGGTCGAGCTCGAGCAGGTCGCACCGCCCGCGGCCAAGCCCGCGCAGTGCACGTCCATCACCGAGTACGGCGCGGTGCCCGACGACGGCCAGGAGGACACGGAAGCCATCCAGGCCGCCGTCACCGCCGACCAGAACGGCGAGATCGACTGCGTGTGGATCCCGGCCGGGCAGTGGCGGCAGGAGAAGAAGATCCTCACGGACGACCCGCTGGACCGCGGGATGCACAACCAGGTGGGCATCAGCGACGTCACGATCCGCGGCGCCGGCATGTGGCACTCGCAGCTGTACAGCCTCCTCAAGCCCCACCTCGCCCCGGGCGTCATCAACCACCCGCACGAGGGCAACTTCGGGTTCGACATCGACGACAACGTCCAGATCTCCGACATCGCGATCTTCGGCTCCGGCGACATCCGCGGCAACAACGGCCAAGAGGAGGGCGGCGTCGGCCTCAACGGGCGGTTCGGCCAGGACACGAAGATCAGCAACGTGTGGATCGAGCACGCGAACGTCGGGGTATGGGTCGGTCGCGACTACTCGAACATCCCCGACCTGTGGGGTCCGGCCGACGGCCTGGAGCTCAGCGGGATGCGCATCCGCAACACCTACGCGGACGGCGTCAACTTCAGCAACGGCACCCGCAACTCCACCGTGTTCAACTCGTCGCTGCGCAACACGGGCGACGACGCGCTCGCCGTCTGGGCGAACCCGTACGTCAAGGACCCGGCGGTCGACATCGGGCACGACAACACGTTCCGCAACAACACGGTCCAGCTCCCGTGGCGTGCCAACGGGATCGCGATCTACGGCGGCTACGACAACAGCATCGAGAACAACCTGATCTCCGACACGATGAACTACCCCGGCATCATGCTGGCGACCGACCACAGCCCCCTGCCGTTCTCGGGGACGACGCTCATCGCCAACAACGGCCTGTACCGCACCGGCGGAGCCTTCTGGAACGAGGACCAGGAGTTCGGCGCCATCACGATCTTCCCGCAGACGCACGACATCGTCGGCGTCACCATCCGCGACACGGACATCATCGACTCCACCTACGACGGCATCCAGTTCAAGAACGGCGGCGGGAACATGCCCGACGTCCGGATCACCGACGTGCGGATCGACAGGTCCAACAACGGCTCCGGCATCCTCGCGATGGGCGGCGCTCGCGGCAACGCGATCCTGTCGAACGTGACGGTCACGAACTCCGGTGAGGGGGACATCGAGAAGGAGCCGGGCTCGACGTTCGTGTTCACCGGCCAGTAGGCGCGGCCAGTACTGTCGACGACCAGGCTGACTTCGGTCGCTTGGCGAGGTCGCCGAGGCGGTCGGGATGTCACGCGTGAGTGCTCGCCGCTACCTGGAGCACCTGGTCGCCGAGGGACACGCT
>NZ_JBEZZF010000059.1:0-36898 GCF_040639055.1 Promicromonospora sp. NPDC023987
TCCGCTCTTCCTATCTGCTTGTCGAGACCCGGCTCTCGACAAGCTCGACCGGCGCTCCCAGGGGCGGACCAGCTGGCGACATAATGGCTCGGTGACTGCCCAGACGCCTTCCGCCCAGCCCACGCCCGCCGTCCCCCAGGAAGCCCGCGCCCACACCGAGGACCTCGGCGCGTTCGTGACGGCGTCGCCGTCGTCCTACCACGCGGCAGAGGAGGTGGCCCGGCGCACGGAGGCGGCGGGCTTCACCCGCCTCGCGGAGGACGCCGCCTGGACCGTGACGCAGGGCGGGAGCTATGTGGTGGTCCGCGACGGCTCGGCCATCGCCTTCACCGTGCCCGCCGCTGCCGGCCCGACCACGGCGTTCACCATCGTGGGCGCCCACACCGACTCCCCGACCTTCAAGCTCAAGCCCAAGCCGACCACGCACGGGGCCGGCGGCTGGTGGCAGGCCGGGGTCGAGGTGTACGGCGGCCCGCTGCTCAACTCCTGGCTCGACCGCGAGCTCGAGCTGGCCGGGCGGATCGTCACCCACGACGGCACCGAGCACCTCGTGCGCACCGGCCCGATGCTGCGCATCCCGCAGCTCGCCATCCACCTGGACCGCGGCGTCAACGACAACGGGCTCACCCTGGACAAGCAGCGGCACACGCAGCCGGTCTGGGGGCTGGGGGACGCGCAGAGCGCCGACGTCCTGGCGGCGCTCGCGGCGGACGCGGGCGTCGACCCCGCGGCGATCGGCGGGTACGACGTGGTGCTGGCCGACACGCAGCCGCCTCGCGCGTTCGGTGCCGGGCAGGCCCTGTTCGCGTCGGGGCGGCTGGACAACCTGCTCTCGACCCACGCGGCGCTGACGGCGCTCCTGCGGGCGTCGGCAGGGGCCGGTTCGACCAGCGGAGCTGCCTCGATCCAGATGTTCGCAGCGTTCGACCACGAGGAGATCGGCAGCGCGTCCCGCTCGGGCGCGGCGGGTCCGTTCCTCGAGGAGGTCCTGGTTCGCATCTCGACCGCGCTGGGCGCCACGGCGGAGGAGCGGGCCCGCGCGTTCGCCGCGTCGCTGCACGTGTCGTCCGACGTCGGGCACGCCGTGCACCCGAACTACGCCGAGCGGCACGACCCGGCCAACCACCCGGTGGCCGGCGGCGGCCCGATCCTCAAGATCAACGCGAACCAGCGCTACGCCACGGACGCGCACGGCGCGGCAGCGTGGAGCGTGGCGTGCGCGACGGCGGGAGTGCCCACCCAGGAGTTCGTCTCCAACAACGCGCTGCCGTGCGGCTCGACGATCGGACCGATCTCCGCGACCCGTCTGGGCATCCGCACTGTGGACGTCGGCGTGCCAATTTTGTCGATGCATTCGGCCCGCGAGCTCACCGCCGTCGTCGACCCGTGGTACCTGGCGCGTGCCATGGAGGCGGTTCTCGTCCGCTGAACCGTCGAATCCTCCCGTAACCGGGTGGAACACCGCTAATCGGAGTGACCTGCGCTTATGCATGTTTCGTTGGTTCTGTCCTGGTCTAAAATAGGCGTAATTCGGGCGCTAGTTGGACGTTTGTCCAAAAAAGATCAGGGCTGACCTGCGAAAACGTACGCTCTAGGTTGACCATTGGTCTGGAAGAAAATACCTAGTACCGTCCGGATGCATGGACCCCAGGGGGGTGATACCACTGTGGTCATCCGAGCCGTGAACTCGGCAAAAGAGAAATGCCGGACCTCAGGAGCCCCCGTTGCCTCGTGCCACCGTTCGCACTTGCGCCCGATGCGGTTGTGTACTCAGCCGTTACAACTCCGAAGCGCGTTGCGCCGCATGCCGGCGCACAGAGTCAGTTCCAGTAGTGTCCCTCCCCAGCGTGCCGACGCGGGTCTGGCAGGACGAAGCAGTCCGATCGGCACTTGCCGACTGGGACTTCGGTCAGGTCAGCCGCATGGTGCGCCAGCTCGTTCCCCTACGCCAGGAGGACGTGGCGGCCCTGACCGGGCTGAGCCAGTCCTACCTGTCGATGCTCGAGTGCGGCGACCGCCGGCTCACCGACGTCTCGCGCGTGGTCCAGTTCCTCACCGGCCTGGGTACGCCACCGGACCTCGTCCGGCTCCCGCTCCCGGGCATCAGCCCCCTGCCCGACGCCGCTCCCGCGCGCACCGCCGCGTCCAGCCAGCCGGCGACGCCGGAGCCGGTCACGCCCACGGCGCCCGATCCCACGCTGCCGTGGACGGCGGACCGCATGCTCACCGCCCTCCGCCTGGCGCACGTCGCCGACAACACGGCCGACTGGCTGCCCACGGACGCCAACGGTCCCGTGTCGGCGACGGCGATGGTCGACGCGGCGGGCACCGACACCCCGCGCCCGGCGTCGGGCATCGCGCTGAACTCGATGATCCAGCGCTGGGACGCCGAGCAGGCCGAGCCGCTGCGCCGTGCCACCGCGGGCACCCGCGTCTCGCACGAGCTGTGCGGGCACCTCCAGGGCACGCTGGACGAGCTGCGGGTCATGGACAAGGGCTCGGGCAGCGGGGCGGTGGCCGACCTGGCCCGTGCCCACCTCGCCCTGGTGGTCCGCGTCCTGGAGCGCAGCACGTACGACGAGGTGACGGGCCGCCGGCTCACCGCGGTCGCCGCCGACACCGCCACGCAGGCAGGCTGGTTCGCGTTCGACGCGGGCCGTCCGGACGCGGCGCGCGCCTACATGCTGGCAGGTCTGCGAGCCGCGCACGCCGCGGCCGACGACCGGCTCGGCGCCGGCGCGCTGTCGTACCTCGCGATCCACGGCTACTCCAGCGGCGACCCCCGGGACGCGGTCCGCGCCGCGGAGGCGGGCCGCCGTCGGATCGCTCGCCTCGACGCACCCCACCTGTCGGCGACGCTCCTCACCCGGCAGGCGCGTGGCCACGCCGCCGCGGGCGAGGGCGAGGCGGCGCGCCGGGCCCTCGGCGAGGCGTCCGACCTGTGCGCCCGTGGCCGTGGCGAGGACGACCCGCACTGGCTGTACTGGATGAACGAGGGTGAGATCCACGGGCAGTCCGGGTCGGCGCACCTCGCGCTCGGCAACACGGCGCGCGCGGTGGAGAGCTTCGCGCACGCGATCCAGGCGGAGCGTGCGGGTGAGCGCCGGACCCAGGGGCTGTTCCTGAGCCGGGCGGCGCAGGCGCACGCCAGGGCGGGCGACCTCGACGCGGCATGCGCCACGGGCGACGAAGCGGTGAGCATCGCGGAGACCGTGCAGTCCGCACGGCTGCGAGAGCACCTGCGGGACCTCTCGGCCGATCTCCGGCGCGGCGGGTCGTCGAGGCGGTCCGGGGTAGGTGCCCGCGTCCTGACCGAGCGGATCGCGGCGCTCGCGTCGTGACCACACCGGTCACCTCCCGCGGTGCGGCCAGGGCCCTCGTGCTCTGGGACATCGATCGGACACTCGTCTACGTCGGGGAGGTGGACCGGACGGCATACCGGGAGGCGTTCGCCGAGGTCGTGGGCCGACCCGCCGAACGCCTCCCGGCGAGGGGAACCGGCGTGACCATGCCGCTGGCGATCCGCGGGTTGCTGGAGGACAACGGGGTCGGCGCGCGCGAGGCGGACGAGCTGCTGCCGCGGATGCTCGAGGCGGTCCCGCTGCGCTTCGCCGCGCACGCCGAGGACGTCCGGCGCCTCGGCGCCGTGCTTCCCGGCGCCATGCAGGCGCTCAAGGCCGTCGCCGCCGAGCCCGACCTGGTGCCGACGGTCGTGACGGGCAACCTCGAGGCGAACGCCCTGATCAAGCTCCGCGCCTTCGGCATGGACCGCTACGTGCACGCGGCGCTGGGCGGCTACTCGTCCGACGACGCGCACCGGCCGGCTCTCGTGGCTCTCGCCCAGCGTCGTGCGGGCGACCGGTACGGCAGCACCTTCTCCGCCGGCAACAGCGTCATCGTCGGAGACTCCCTCGAGGACGTGCGCACGGGGCTCGAGGGCGGCGCGCGCGTGATCGCCGTGGCGTCGGGTACGACGTCGGGGGACCGGCTCGCCGAAGCGGGCGCCGACGTGGTGCTGCCCGACCTCACCGACGCCGCCCGGCTGCTCCAGGAGATCCGGGAGCTCACCACCGACGCGGGACCCCGGTAAGCGCAGCAGGAAGCGGGCGCGGCACCCCGCGGTGTTGACATAGTGACTGCCGTCACATGTGGGTAGACTCTGGTCTCTTCCCGCCATCGACGTTGCCGGCGGGGCGCATAGGCCTTGCACGGGTCAACCCCGTGCAGGGCAACACATTTTCTGGGGGAACTCCCCGGAGCTCGTCGAGGAGGACGAATGCTCGAAGACGGCATTGTTTTCGGCGCAGGCAGCTATACCACCGTGGCGGTGATCGCCGTCATCGCGGTTGCCGCACTCGGGTGTGCGTTCGTGCTGCGTCGCCAGGTGCTCGCCGCACCCGATGGAACCGCCAAGATGCAGGACATCGGCCAGGCCGTGCAGGAGGGGGCCTCTGCCTATCTGAAGCGACAGTTCCGCACCCTCGTGCTGTTCGCGGTGGTCGTGTTCGGACTGCTCTTCCTGCTGCCTGGGGACAGCGGCATCCGGATCGGGCGCTCCATCGCGTTCGTGTTCGGCGCCGGGTTCTCCGCGGCGATCGGCTACCTGGGCATGTGGCTGGCGGTGCGGGCGAACGTCCGCGTGGCCGCCGCCGCCGCCCGTCCCGGCGGGCGGGCCGAGGGGGCCCGGATCGCCTTCCGCACCGGCGGCGTCGTCGGCATGTCCGTGGTGGGCCTCGGCCTGCTCGGCGCCGCGCTCGTGGTGCTCGTGTACGACGTCGACGCGCCGGCCGTGCTCGAGGGCTTCGGCTTCGGCGCCGCGCTGCTCGCCATGTTCATGCGGGTGGGCGGTGGCATCTTCACCAAGGCCGCCGACGTCGGCGCCGACCTGGTCGGCAAGGTCGAGCAGGGCATCCCCGAGGACGACCCCCGTAACGCGGCGACCATCGCCGACAACGTGGGCGACAACGTCGGCGACTGCGCCGGCATGGCCGCCGACCTCTTCGAGTCCTACGCCGTGACCCTCGTGGCCGCCCTGATCCTCGGCAAGGCCGCGATGGGCGAAGAGGGCCTCGTGTTCCCGCTCATCGTCACCGCGATCGGGGCGTTCGTCGCACTGCTCGGCGTGTTCATCACCCGGATCCGCGGGAGCGAGAGCGGCCTCGCCGCGATCAACCGCGGGTTCTACGTCTCCGCGATCGTGGGCGCCGTGCTGGCCGGGGTCGCTGCCTTCGCGTACCTGCCGTCCTCGTTCGACCAGGTGCCCGGTACGGCGGACCTCTCCGGCGTGACCGCCGACCCACGCATAGTGTCGGCGCTCGCCGTCCTCATCGGTGTGGTGCTCGCCGGCGTGATCCTCTGGGTGACCGGCTACTTCACCGGCACGGACAAGAAGCCGACCCTGCACGTCGCCGCGACCTCCCGCACGGGTGCGGCGACCGTCGTCCTGTCCGGTATCGGCGTGGGCTTCGAGTCCGCCGTGTACACGGCGGGCATCATCGCTGCCGCGATCTGCGGCGTGTTCCTGCTGGCCGGCGGGTCCGTCCCGCTCGCGCTGTTCCTCGTCGCCCTCGCGGGCTGCGGTCTGCTCACCACGGTCGGCGTCATCGTCGCAATGGACACGTTCGGCCCAGTCAGCGACAACGCCCAGGGCATCGCCGAGATGTCCGGTGACGTCGACGAGGAGGGCGCACAGATCCTCACCGACCTGGACGCCGTCGGCAACACCACCAAGGCGATCACCAAGGGCATCGCGATCGCCACGGCGGTGCTCGCGGCGACCGCGCTGTTCGGCTCGTACGCCGACGCCGTCTCCCACGCGCTCGCGCAGGTGAGCAACGTGGGCACCGGTCTGGTGACCTCGATGCTCAGCTACGAGATCATCTCGCCGGTCACTCTCGTGGGCGTCATCCTCGGTGGCGCGACGGTGTTCCTGTTCTCCGGGCTCGCCGTCGACGCCGTGACGCGGGCCGCCGGCGCCATCGTGTTCGAGGTGCGTCGCCAGTTCCGCGACCACCCGGGCATCATGACGTACGACGAGCGCCCCGACTACGCCAAGGTCGTCGACATCTGCACCCGGGACTCGCTGCGCGAGCTCATCACGCCGGGTCTCCTCGCGGCCTTCGCCCCCATCGCGGTGGGCTTCGGGCTCGGCGTCGGGCCGCTGGCCGGATTCCTCGCCGGAGCCATCGGGACGGGCGTGCTCATGGCGATCTTCCTGGCCAACTCGGGTGGAGCCTGGGACAACGCGAAGAAGATCGTCGAGGACGGCAAGTACGGCGGCAAGGGTTCCGACGCCCACGCCGCGACGGTCATCGGCGACACCGTGGGTGACCCGTTCAAGGACACCGCCGGACCGGCGATCAACCCGCTGATCAAGGTGATGAACCTGGTCGCGCTGCTCATCGCTCCGGCAGTGGTGGCGATGAGCGTCCCGGCCGACGCCAACCACACGCTCCGGATCGGCATCGCGCTCGTGGCGGCGGCCGTGGCGTTCGGCGCCGTCATCTGGTCCCGCATGCGGGCCTCCCGCGTCGACGCGGAGCAGCAGGCGGAGCAGGACCGCGCGGAAGCCGTGCTCTAGTACCGCAGAAGTCCGCCTCGAGAACGACCTCGGGTACCGAATCCAGCTCGGATCGGTACCCGAGGTCGTTCTCGTCGCGGACCCGCGGCGGCCGGCCGGGCCCCGGCCGGCCAGCCGGGAGCCGCGCGACTTCGGAGCTACTGGCCCACCCGGCCGTCTATGCACTCCCGCAGCAGGTCGGCATGGCCCACGTGGCGGGCGTACTCCTCGACCATGTGCACCAGGATGTCGCGGACCGGGAGCTCCTCGCCGCCGCGCCGCACGGTCCGACCCAGCTCGTCCTCGGGCAGCGCCGCCAGCCACCGGTCGGCGGCCGTGACCTCGCGCCGCCAGGTCGCCCAGGCCTCCTCGACGACGGCGGGGTCCGCCACCGCGCCGTCGAAGTCCGCGTCGGGGTTCTCGTCCGACTTGCCGAACAGCTTGGGCGTTTCGGCCCGACCCTGCAGCACGCGCTGGAACCAGCTCTGCTCGACGTGCGCGAGGTGTCGCACCAGCCCGAGCAGCGACATGGTCGACGGCGGCACGGATCGCCGCGCGAGCTGTTCGGCGTCGAGCCCGGCGCACTTCATCTCCAGCGTGATCCGGTAGTGCTTGAGATAGTTCCGGTACGTCTCCTTCTCCCCGACCGGCTTCGCCAGCGCCTCGCGCGGGTCGTGGTCCGGGTCCGTCCACATGTCGGGGTAGACGGTGGCTGTGGTCCAGCGCTCGTTGGTCATCCGCACAGTGCACCGCCGGGAACCGGCCCGGTCAACGGCATTGCCGGCGGGCGTCCTGCGGGCCGATCGTAGGAGCCCGGCCGTGCGGCCTCCGATCCGCCGTTCCCGTTCGCCCGCGCCGTAGGCCAGAATTGGCCGACTTGCCGTTGGGGAGGCACCTTTGCTCGTTCGTACTCGTTCGCTCGCTGCCCTGACCGGCGCGGCGCTGACCGGCGTAGCGCTCGCCGCGGGTTCGCTGGCCGCGCCCGCCGTCGCGCAGCCCTCCGGCGCGCCCGTGGACGGGTACGCCGTCGCCGGCGCGGCGGTCGCCGACCTAGGCCGGGGCCTCGAGGCCGACGTGCTGGCCGATCCGGCGACCGGCGAACCGGACCACCTCGCCGACCCGCCAGGACCCTTACCGCCGGGTGGTGGCACCGACCTGCGCATGCCGTCCTCATACCCGCACCAGCCGGAGCTCCGGGTCTTCCCGCCGAACTACGCGGACGCCACCGAGCGGAACGGGACCGTCAGCCACGCGGACCTCGCGCCGCGCCTGACGCAGCTCATGGAGCGGAGCGACCGGGTATCGACACAGGTGGTCGGGCGGTCGACGGAGGGGCGCGATCTCTACCTGGTCACCGTGACCGCACCCGAGCGGCGCTCGGAGACGGCCCGGCAGGCCGCGTGGCGCGAGGAGATCAGGGAACGCCCGGGCCGCGCCGCGCGCGACAGCGACCTGCGGGCGGGGTACAAGGCGCCGATCTGGGTCAGCGCGAACATCCACGGCGACGAGTGGGAGGGCACCGACGCCGCGTTGCGGGTCATCGGGCGGCTGGCGAGGGCGAACGACGACGGCACGCGGCACCTGCTGGAGCAGCACCGGATCATGTTCAGCCTCACGCTCAACCCCGACGGCCGGACGCACGCGACCCGCTCGACGTCCCTCGGCCTGGACGCGAACCGCGACATGATCACGCTCGCCACGCCGGAGGCGCGCTCGTACGTGCGCACGACGCAGGCCGTGCAGCCGCTGTTCACGGCGGACTTCCACGGTTACACGGACGTGCTGCAGGTCGAGCCGGCCGGCCCGCCCCACGGCGAGAACTACGAGTACGACCTCTTCCTCCCGCACGCCTACGCGATCGCGCGGCAGGTGGAGGACGACGTCGTAGCGGCCAGGATCGACGGCAACACCTACTACGACCCGGGCAGTGGCGGCGCGGTCCGTGAGGACACGGGGTTCATCAAGATCCCGTACCGGGACACGCCGTCGGGCTGGGACGACTACCCGCCCGTCTTCACCGCCCAGTACGCGTCGCTCCACGGTGCGGTGACCAGCACGGTCGAGCTCCCGCTCGGCCCGACCGGCCGCACCACGACGCGGGCGGACGCCGAGGTCAACACCGAGGTCGCCGTCACGACGATGACGTCGATGATCGACTACGTCCACACCAACTCGAACGCGATGCTCGCCGACCAGATCGAGCTGTTCCGCCGCGGTGTCGAGGGCGCGCCCAAGGTGGCACTGACCGAGGAGAACGTCGACCAGGTGCCCGGACCCGACGAGTGGAAGCGGCTCTGGGACGCCGCCGACGACCAGGAAGCGGTGCGCCTGCCCCGCGCGTACGTGCTCCCGGTCGGGCCGGGTCAACGGTCGGCGAGCGATGCCGAGGACCTGGTGGACGCGCTGCTGTTCCACGGCATCGAGGTGGAGCGGCTGGCTGCCCCCGCGCGAGTCGGCGGCACCACCTACCCGGCAGGGTCCTACGTGGTCGACCTGCATCAGCCCTTGCGCGGGCTGGCGAGCTCGCTGCTCGCCCTCGGCTCGGACATCTCGGGCAAGGTCCCCGCCATGTACGACATCTCGGCATGGTCGCTCGCCTCCCTCTGGGGTGCGACGGTGGACCGGGTCGGCACCACCACGGACGGCCCGATCGGCGAGACGTCCCCGGTGCGTGGGGCCGGTCCCCGCGGGAGCGTCCCACCCGGAGCCCGGTACGTCGCCTTCGACGTGGCGGGTGTCCGGGACCACCGGGCTCTGAACGACCTCCTGGGACAGCGCGTCGCGGTACGGCTGGCGGCGGACGGGCGCGCCGTCGTCGGGCCGCGGGGACTGCGGGCGGCCCGCGAGGCGGCCGACAGGTACCGCCTCCGCTTCGTGACCGCCTCGCGCGCCGAGTACGTCGCGGCAGAGCGGTCCGAGGACCTGACCGTCGCGTACGCAGGCAACCAGGACGACCGGCTGTCGCTCCTGGAGCTCGGGTTCGACGACCTGGTGCCGGTCTCCGCTGCGGGGATCGAAGAAGCCGCCGCCACCGGTGGTACTACCGGGCTGGACGACGCCGACGTGCTGTGGGTCGGGTCCTCCCTGGACCTGCCGCCGGGCTCGGCGGGCCACGACCACGTCCGGTCCTGGCTGCGCGACGGCGGCGCCATCGTCGGGAGCGGCGCTGGCGCGTTCGCGGCAGCGGCGGCGTACGGGCTGGTCAGCGGCACTACGGTGGCGGGCGAACCGGCAGGCAACGGCATCGTCGCCACCCGCACCCCGGGCGACGTGCTGGACGACCACGCGCAGGACCACGGCTTCGTCTACCCGGCGGTCTGGTTCGCGGACCTGGGTGCGGGCACGGCCACCGAGCTGACCTACGGCAGCTTCCTGGCCGGCCACTGGCCCCGCTCGGACGGTCCGGGCGGGAAGGGCTCGTCGGCCGGGCCAGGGCAGCGCGCCGCCGTCGGGCAGGCTGCCGCCGTATCCGGCAAAATGGGACAGGCGCGGGCGTTCGTGTTCGGCACCTCGGTCTTCTTCCGTACCCATCCTCGGGGCGGCCTGAGCCAGGCGGCGACGGCCATCCACTGGGCGGCGTCGTGACCTCCGCCGAGGTTGCGCGGCTGCGTCGTCCAGCATCACCCGGGGTCTGTGGAAAACCCGGTGCGAGCGCTATCGTCTGCGGTGTTGTGCTCCCGAACGCTCCGCGGTCCGCGGGCGCCGACGTGAGCCCCGACGCAGGAGCCCCCCTCGTGGGAGACCCGGAGCAGGAGAAGGTCCCGTGAGTGCCGACATCGACCCGACCGAGGCCATCCCTCAGGTCACGGCCGAGATGATCGCGAAGGCGCCGGCCCAGCCGGCTGCGCCGCGTGCCGCCGAGCCAGTACCTGTGCCGACCTCCGGGCCGAGCGCCCGGGACGACGCGTCCGGGGCGCCCCCAGCCCCGTTGTCGGCGACGCGTCCGGACACGGCGGCCGGGTCCGCGCGTGCGACCCAGCCGTCGGCGGGGCGCGCGACGTCCGCCGGCCCGGAGGCGGAAGCCCGGGGCGACGCGGGCGGCCAGATGGCCGAGCAGCCTGCCGCGCCGGACGCCGTGCTCAGCGCCCGGCCGGGTTCGTCGGCCTTCGCCCCGTCGGAGCCGTACGGCGAGCGGCACGCCGCTGCCGGGCACATCGCTGCCGGGCACCTCTCCTCGCTCGTGCAGATCCCCACGGTGTCGTCGTGGGACCCGCAGCACCTCGACCACGAGGCGTTCGGCAGGCACCGGGTCGCGCTGGCGACGTTCTACCCCCGGGTGCACGCCCTGCAGAGCGAGCCGGCGGGCGATCACGGGCTGCTCTACCGGTGGCCCGGCCGGGGGCGGCAGGACGTGCTGCACCCCTTCCCGGTGGTCCTCGTGGCGCACCAGGACGTGGCGCCGGTCCAGGTGGCCGACTGGCCCGCCAACCCGTTCTCGGGCGAGATCCGGGACGGGGCGGTGCACGGTCGCGGCACGCTCGACGACAAGGGCGGGCTCGTCGCGGTGCTCGACGCCGTGGAGACGCTGCTGGGCGACGGCTTCGTGCCGGAGCGCGACGTCTGGCTGTTCTTCGGCGCGGACGAGGAGGCGAGAGGCCAGTCCGCCACGACCGCCGTCCGGCGGCTGTACGAGCTGGGCGTGCGGCCCTGGCTCGTGATCTCCGACAGCGGCGGCGTCGTGACCGACGCCTTTCCCGGCGTGGACCGCCAGACCGCCATGGTCGGCGTGGCCGAGAAGGGCCTGATCGGGGTCGACCTGCACACCTCGGACGTCGGCGGCCATGCCGCGACGCCCGGCAGGCAGCCGGCCACCGTACGGCTCGCCCGCGCGTTGACGCGCGTGAGCCGACGTCGGTACGCGGTGCGGGTCAACGCTCCGACGGTCGACATGCTGCAGCGGGTCGCCCCGAGCGCGGCCGGCGCCAAGGGACTGGGACTCAGGGTGGCGACCCGGCTCGCCTCCGGCCCGTTGCGCAAGGTCGCCGCGTGGCTGGTGGCAAAGGGCGGTCCGGAGGCCTCGGCGCTGGTCCGCACCACTGTGGCGGTCACCGAGCTCGAGGGCAGCGCGGGGGCGAACGTCGCGGCGTCGTCGGCCCGCGCTCGCCTGGACGTCCGGGTGGCGCTCGGGGAGACGGTGGACCGGACCGTGGCGCGGCTGCGCCGCGTCATCCGGGACAAGCAGGTACGGATCGAGGTGGTGGAGCGGAGCGAGCCCAGCGAGGTATCGCCGGCGGACAGCCAGCAGTTCGCGCTGCTCAGTGAGGCGATCGGCGCGTCATACCCGGACGCGACGGTGGTTCCGTACGTGCACCTCGCGGCTACCGACGCGCGCACCTTCACCCCCATCAGCGATCACGTCTACCGGTTCAGCCCGTTTGCATTGTCGCGCGCGCAGCGGCAGTCGATTCACGGGGTGGGCGAACGGCTGAGCGTCGATTCCCTGGGCCGCGGCGTGCATTTCTACCGCGAGGTGCTCCGCAAGATACCGGGCTGACCTGCACGTTCAACAAATCGCCGAAATTGGACTAAGTTCTCCCTTTACGTAGGTGAGGGAGAGGTCCATGAGCAGCTCCGCCGTGCCGCCGGCCGTGCCGGGTGGCTCGCGCGCGCCCGTGAGCGTCAACGTCCACACCTACCCGGCGCAGCTGCAGTATCCGCCGCGGTCGTATCTCCTGTTCGCCGTTCTGGTGACCATCTTCTGCTTCTGGCCCACCGGAATAGTCGCCCTCGTGAGCGCGCTGCGCGTCAATTACCTGTGGAAGACGCAGGAGCACGACAAGGCCCGGAAAGCGTCACGCCGCGCGCGCAACTGGGGTCTGGTTTCGCTCGCGATCGGAATCGTCGTGGTTGTCGTGGTGGTGTTCTGGGCGAGCATCACCTACCTGAACGGGTAGCAACTTCACCCCCTGTCTGCCACGTATCACACGACTGCCCCTCCTGCCCCGGCGGTACTTGCGGGTAAAGTGCGCGGCTATGAGTGCGACACGGCGCAAGGGCTCGCGGGGCGGTCGTGCTGCGTCCCGCGCCGGTGGCCCCCCCGCAACCAATGCGCTCACCTGGGCGGAGAGCCTCGCGGCAGGGGAAGCCGCGCCCGGTGCCAGCGCCCTCGAGTGGGCCGAGGGCCTCACGGAGAACGAGCCGGCGCCCAGCCCCTGGGGCAGCGGCGCGGCCGCCGCACCCGCGGGTCCGGCCCCGGGCGACGAACCGGGTGGTTCCCCCTGGGGGCCCGTGCCGGCGCCCGCCGTGCCGGACGGCGAGAGCGAAGGTGACGCCAACCCGTGGGGCTCCGTGGCGGCCGCAGAGCCGCCCGTGACCCGTGGCCGTGGCAAGAACGCGGGCGGCAAGGGCAGCAGGTCGAGGTCGAAGGGCAAGGGCGCCAAGGCCGGTACGAAGGGCGTGCCGAAGAGCGAGCCCGCGCCGACCCCGGCGGGCGGCTTTCCGCTCAACGCGGGTCCGGTGGCCGACGCCGGCGACGCCCCGCCCGCCCAGCTGCCGATGCCGATGCCGGCGCTGGGCGAGCCCGTGCCGGACGACGGGCCACCCGCCGTGCCCGGCCTGCCGGACCTGGCCGATCCTGCGGACCTGCCGGACCGGTCCGCCCCGCCGAGCACGTCCGAGTCCAGGAAGCCCGGCAGGAAGCGGGGGAAGGGCCGCATCTCCGGTCCCAGCACCGCGCAGCAGAAGCGGATCAGGAAGACGCTCCGCAGGGGCCTGCCCAAGGTCCTCGACCGGCCGCTGGTACTGGTGCTGGCCGGCGTGACCGCTGCGGCGCTGGGCCTTGGCACCGGCTGGGGAACTACCTTCTTCCAGGGCGAGGACGTCCTCTCCAGCGCGGACGCCGCGTCGTGCGCGCAGACCCAGATGGCGTGGACGCAGGCCGCCAACGCGCAGTCGGCGATGGTCGAGGACCAGCCCGAGACGCTGCGCAGGGGGTTCATCAACGCCCGCAACGCGCTGGAGGGCGTGACGCCGCCCGAAGCCATCGCGAAGGACTGGGCGGTCGCCTTCACCTACTACTCGACGGTGGCCAACAACATCGAGAAGGTGAAGGCGGACGACGGCCCGGCGGTGAGCTCCGCCGTCGGCGGCGCACAGAAGGAGCTCGACACCAAGGCGATGGTCGAGGCCTCCCAGCGCGTGCAGGAGTACGTGGCGTCCAACTGCCGCGGCTGAGCGCCCCGCTCGCGTGGTGACGGCGCGGGGTCTGCGTGCAGGATGGGGCCCGTGCAGCCTCTCGTGACCGAACCCGCCCTCGTCGCCTCGCTCCGTGCCGACCTGGTCGCCGCCGCCTACGACGTCGACGGCGTCGAGGACCTCCTGGGCCCGCTCGCCGCGGCCGCACTGCACCGGGAGCAGTCGCTGCCGGCCCGCCGGGCGGTCGCCGCGGCGGTGGGTGGCACGCCGCCGTCGGACCGCGATCCGGTGGCGACCCTCGTGGACCTGTTCCTCCTGGGCGCGACGGTGCCGCGCGCGGCACTGGACCGGGCTCTGCCCGGTACGGGGACGGCTGGTGCCGAGCGGCTCGGCCTGGTCGCAACCCAGGGCACGGGAGCCGACGACGAGGTGCGTGCCGCCGTGGACCTGCGCCCCTACACCTCCGTCGACGCGGTCGGCGACGCGAGCTGGTGGCTCGCCTCCGACCTGGGCGAGCTCGTCACCGGCGGGCGTCTGGCCACCGACCACGTGCTCGGCGCGGGCGGTGCCTCCCTCACGCTGGCGCAGGTCACCGTGCGCAACCCGGCCGGCCGGGTGCTCGACCTGGGCACCGGCTGCGGGATCCAGGCCCTGCACGCGGCGCGGCACGCGCAGCACGTGGTGGCGACGGACATCTCGCGGCGGGCGCTGTCCTTCGCCGAGTTCAACGTCGCGCTCAACACCGACGCGGGGACGGCGCTGGAGCTGCGGTACGGCTCCATGCTGGAGCCGGTCGTGGGAGAGCTGTTCGACCTCGTGGTCTCCAACCCGCCGTTCGTCATCACTCCGCACGCCGGGGCGGCGGGGCGGGCGGTCGCCGCCGCGCTCGGCGACTACGAGTACCGCGACGGCGGGCGCGCGGGCGACGACCTGGTGCGGGACCTGATCCTCGGCGTCGGCGACGTGCTGACGCCCGGTGGGACTGCCCAGCTCCTCGGCAACTGGGAGCACCGCAAGGGTGAGCCGTGGACCGAGCGGGTCGGCGCGTGGCTCGACGAGGCCGGCCTGGACGGCTGGATCATCCAGCGTGAGGTCCTCGACCCAGCGGAGTACGCGGAGACGTGGATCCGGGACGGCGGCACCACCCCCGACCGCGAGCCGGGCGCCTGGGCCGCCGCCTACGGCGCGTGGCTCGACGACTTCGGGTCCCGGGACGTCGAGGCGGTCGGCTTCGGTCTGGTGACCCTCCGGCGCCCGGCAGCAGGGCAGGCCACGCTGCGGCGCCTCGAGGAGCACACGGGTTCCGTCCGGCAGCCGCTCGGCGCGCACATCGCCCGCAGCCTCGCCGGGCACGACTGGCTCGCGGCGCGGGACGACGCCGCACTCGCCGCTGCGCACCTCGTCACGGCCGCGGACATCACGGAGGAGCGCTACCTGACGCCGGGCGCGGCCGACCCGAACGTGGTGATCCTGCGGCAGGGGGACGGGCTGGGGCGCGGTGTGCAGGCGTCGAGCCCGCTCGCGGCCCTGGTCGGCGCGTGCGACGGGGAGCTGACGGTGGGGCAGATCGTCGGGGCGCTCGCCGCGCTGTTCGACGTCGCGGCGGCCGACCTGGCGGCCGAGCTGCTCCCGGCGGTCCGCGGTCTGGTCCGGGACGGTTTTCTGGCGGAGTGATCCCGGCTCTGCAGCCCGCTCGGCGGCGCCTGTCCGTTTCGTGGGCGTAACGGTTGTTCGCGCGAACCGATAAATCTTGTTCAGAACAGAGACATCTGCGGCTATGACAGATATTTTCCACCGTGTGGAACTCGACATGCGGCACCTGAGGATGGTTGTCGCCGTTGCCGAGTCGGGCAGCGTCACGAAGGCGGCGGCCGCCCTCGGCATCGCGCAGCCCGCCCTGACCGCGCAGCTCAACCGCATCGACCGGTCGCTGGGCGGCAACGTGTTCGTCCGCGACCGCTTCGGTGCGCGCCCGACCGAGCTCGGTGACCTCATCCTCCGGCACGCCCGCGTGCTGCTGCCGGCCATGGCGGCCCTGGCCGACGACGCCCAGCGGTTGGTGAACGGCGACGTCTCCCTCGGCGAGACGGTCCGGGTCGGTATCACCGGGACCGCGCTGGGCGGCTTGTTCGTCAACCAGCTGCACGTCGCCATCCCCGGCGTGCAGGTCACCACGACGATGCCCCACCTGGCGGACGACGTCGCGTCCCGGCTCGCCCGGGGCACCATCGACGTCGGCCTGGTCGGGATGTGCTCCGAGGCCTCCCCGCCGGCCGCCGTGGAGGTCGCGTGGACCCGGGTCTGCGCCGACCCGATGTTCGTCCTCATCGACGAGCACCACCCCTACGCGGGCAAGCCTGAGGTGTCGCTCGCCGAGCTCGCCGAGGAGCAGTGGCTCTGCGTCCCGTCGTACGGCTGCCTCGAGGAGTGCTTCGTGTCGGCCTGCGTGCGCGCGGGGTTCACGCCCCGCGGCATGGGCGAGGCCGAGTGGACCACCGCCGTCGACCAGGTGCGCGCCGGGCGTGCCGTCGCCCTCGTGGAGCCGGGGCAGCTGGACCCGCCGGGGGTGGTGACGGTCCCCCTCGCGGGAGCACCCTTGCGGCGTACCCACTACCTGGGCTGGCGGCACGACGCCGACCTGCGGGTGGACCTGGAGGCCGTCGAGGGCGCCGCCCATCGCGCCCACCGCGACGCCGTCCGGCGCAGCCCGCAGTACGAGCAGTGGCTGGCGATGTACGGCATGCTCGGCTGAGCCGAAGGTGCAGCGCAGGGGACCTCCGTTGTGGTTTGCCCTCCATAGGAAATATGTATGACCTGAGTGTGATCTGGGCGGGACGTCCAACTTCTCCTACTGTGGCGGCGCGGGTGAAAAGTCGCCCGCGGGTGGAACTTCACCCGCTTTACGACACAAGGAGTCGCTGGAGATGAGACGCACTTCCCTCCGGGGCGTCGCCGTGGCAACAGCCACCGTGGGCCTCTTTGCCGGCACCATCAACGCCGTCGCAGCTGTTGGACAGTCCGACGTCGAGAACGCTGCAGCGGGCTACGCGCCCGGACTGGTCGCCGCGATGGAGCGCGACCTGAACCTGAGCGCGACCGAGGCCGTGGCCCAGATCGAGGCCCAGGAGACCCTGGCCGATACGCAGCGCGGTCTGGAGAAGTCGCTCGGCGCCGCCTACGCCGGCGCCTGGGTCGAGGGCACGGACGCACTGCACGTCGCCGTGACCGACGCCGCGGAGGCCGCTGAGGTCCGTGCGGCCGGGGCGACCCCCGTCACCGTCGACAACTCGCTCAAGGCCCTGGACGCCTGGACCGCCGACCTGAACGGTGCGCTGTCCGGATCCGACGACGTGGCCTCCTACCACGTGGACGTGGAGACCAACGAGATCGTCGTCTCCGTCGTCGACGGTGCAGCGGCCGAGGTCAAGGTGGCCGTGGCCGAGGCCGGGGTGCCGGCCTCCGCGGTCTCGCTGGACGAGGCCACCGAGCGTCCCCGCACCTTCGCCGACGTGATCGGTGGCGAGGCCTACTTCATCAACGGCAGCTCGCGCTGCTCGGTCGGCTTCGCCGCCACCGGCGGGTTCGTCACGGCCGGCCACTGCGGTTCGGTGGGCTCCACTACCAGCGAGCCGTCCGGAACCTTCGAGGTCTCGGAGTTCCCGGGCAGCGACTACGGCTACGTCTCGGTCGACTCGGACACGCCGGTCGGCGTGGTGGACGACTGGAACGGCGGCACCGTCGCGGTCGAGGGCTCCTCGCCGGCCGCCGTCGGCGCCTCGGTCTGCCGCTCGGGCTCGACGACCGGCTGGCACTGCGGCACCATCGAGGCGCTCAACGCCACGGTGAACTACGCCGAGGGCAGCGTCTCCGGCCTCATCCAGACCGATGTCTGCGCCGAGCCGGGCGACTCGGGCGGCTCGCTGCTCGCCGGCTCGCAGGCCCAGGGCATGACCTCCGGTGGTTCGGGCAACTGCTCGTCCGGCGGTCAGACCTTCTTCCAGCCGGTCGGTGAGGCGCTGAGCGCCGCCGGGGTATCCCTCCTGACGAACTGACCGGTCCGTCCGGCCGGCACCTGCGCCGATCGGACGGCCGCATCGGCGGGCAACGGCCGAGGGTGGGTAGGGGCGTCCCCTACCCACCCTCGGTATGCCCGCATATTGATGCGATATGTCCTAATCGGTATCTGGGAGTTACCTGGAAGCGACCCTACGCTTTGCCGCACTGGGTGAATTCATTGCCCCGACGACAAGGAGTCGCTGGACATGAGACGCACATCCTTCAGGGCGATCACTGTGGCCACAGCCGCTGCGACGCTCTTCGCCGCCAGCATCACCGCCGCTACCGCAGGCACTGCCGCCGGTTCCGACAGGCCCGAGGTGGCCGGCTACGCGCCGGGCATGGTCGCAGCACTGGAGCGCGACCTGGGCCTGACCACCTCCGAGGCAGTGGACCGCCTCAAGACCGACGAAGCACTGTCGGAGAAGCAGCTCACGATCGCCAAGACCCTGGACAAGGGCTACGCGGGCGCCTGGGTGGACGGCTCCGAGCTGTTCGTCGCGGTGACCGACAGGTCAGCGGCCGCCGAGGTCCGTGCCGCCGGTGCCAACGCCGTCACCGTCGACAAGTCCCTGAGCCAGCTCGACCGGCTGGCCACCAAGGCCTACCGGGCAGCTCCCGAGGCGAAGGTCGCGGCCACCTACGTGGACGTCGAGTCCAACTCGGTGGTCATGGAGGTGGCCAAGGGCGCGAAGGCCGCTGTCACGGCCGCCGTCAAGCAGGCCGGGCTCTCCGCGGGCACGGTCTCCGTCGTCGAGGTGGCCGAGCTGCCCCGCACTCTGATCAACGTGATCGGCGGCAACGCCTACTACATCGGGGGCACCTCGCGCTGCTCGGTCGGCTTCTCGGCCACCGGAGGCTTCGTCACTGCCGGACACTGTGGTTCGCGTGGCGCCAGCACGAGCCAGCCGAGCGGCACCTTCCAGGTGTCCTCGTTCCCGGGCAACGACTACGCGTACGTGAGCGTCGGCTCGGACGACAACCCGGTCGGCGCGGTGAACAACTACAACGGCGGCACGGTCGACGTCGCGGGCTCGTCCCAGGCCGCCGTCGGCGCCACCGTCTGCCGCTCCGGTTCCACGACCGGCTGGCACTGCGGCACCATCCAGGCGTTCAACGCCACGGTGAACTACGCGGAGGGCAGCGTCCGCGGCCTGATCCGTACCAACGTGTGCGCCGAGCGCGGCGACTCGGGCGGCTCGCTCCTCGCCGGCACGCAGGCCCAGGGCCTGACCTCCGGTGGCAGCGGTAACTGCTCCTCCGGCGGCACCACCTACTTCCAGCCGGTGAACGAGGCGCTCAGCGCCGCGAACGTCTCGCTGGTCACCGACGGTGGCGGCACCACGCCGCCGCCCACGGCCTGCGCGGACGAGCGGACGGCGTTCAGCGGCTCGCTGGGCTCCGGTGGCCAGGCCGCCGAGCCGGGCCTCTCCGGGTTCACTGTCCTGTCGGGCACCATCACGGGCTGCCTCGACGGGCCCAACGGGACCGACTTCGACCTCTACCTCCAGAAGGCGAGCGGCGGTTCCTGGACCACGGTGGCCCAGGGCATCACCGCGGCTGCCGACGAGAGCGTGCGCTACACGGGCACGACCGGCACCTACCGCTGGGTCGTGGACGCGTACTCCGGCTCGGGCTCCTACACGGGCGGCTACACGACCCCGTGATCTGCCCCTGACGGGTCAGACGCTCAGGCCACTGAAGGTGACCTGAGCGTCTGACCCGTGCGAGGGGTACCGCGTCAGGGGCGCGCCGTGGACTGGCGCACGAGGAGCAGCAGCGCGAACGAGCCGAGGCTCACCGCGACCACCCCGAGCATCCCGCCCATGTACGCGGTGAGGTCGCCGCCCCACGGCAGGCCCCAGCTGTAGCCGCGCACGCTGCCGAGCGCGCCGAGGGCCAGGGCACCCGTGGCGGCCGTCCCGAGGAGCAGCAGTCCCACCGCGCCGGACGAGCCGGGCTCGACGCCGTCCCGTGACTGGTCGAGGGACGAGGGCGAGCTCAGCGCGCAGACGCCGGCACCCCAGGCGAGCACCACGAGGACGGCGGCGACGACGTCGGCCGGCCGGTGCCACTGCCCGATCAGGGTCGAAGCGCCGGTGGCCGCCGTGTAGGCGCCGCCCGCCACCGCGACCACCGGTCGCCAGCGCCGCGGCACCGCGATGAGCAGGCCCGCCGCGACCGAGGCCGCCACCGTCGTGTGACCGCTCGGCAGGGTGTTGATGTCGGCGCGTGCGACGTCCAGCAGCGCGGGCCGGTCGAGGACCACGTGCTTGAGCACCTGCGTGGTGAGGTTCGAGCCGGCCACGAGGATCGCGACCTGTGCCGCGAGCCACCAGCGGCCGCGGGCCAGCGCGAGCACGACGGCGGTGGCCAGCCCCAGGCCGACGAATGAGTTGGACACCACACCGAGCACCGGCTCGGCGAGCTCCCAGAGCACGCCCTGCCCGCGTGCGGCGCCCTCGAGCGCGAGCTGGTCGGCGTGCTGGCCGCGGGTCGACCGGACGAACGTGTCCCAGGTGACCCAGACGCCCCACAGCGCCAGCATCGCGACGACACCTGCGGCGATACGGGGGCGCAGACGGGGCTGGGGCCTCGGCGCTCGCGCCGCGGCAGGACCGCCCATCGCGTTCCCGGGGGCGGGCAGCGGGAGGGTGCGGTCCGTCATGCGCCCCACCGTAGGCGAGCCGCCTGAAGAGACCGTGTGGCTGGTGTGATGCTGAGCTGTTCATCACGCCACGGGTGAAAATCACCAGGGTCATGTGAGACCGCCGGGCAACCGGCTGTCGGCCCGGATAGGGTGCGATCCGTTGCGCCTGGCGTACCGTGAACTCTCCGACGGCGCTCGGCGCCCACCCCCAGACCCCGCAGGAAGCAGGCAGGACCGGATGTCCCAGGCACGCAAGCTCGTGATCGTGGAGTCGCCCACGAAGGCTCGAAAGATCCAGAGCTACCTCGGCGACGACTACGAGGTCGAAGCCAGCGTCGGGCATATTCGCGACCTCCCGCAGCCCAAGGACCTGCCCGTGGACATGAAGAAAGGTCCCTACGGCAAGTTCTCGGTCGACGTCGACAACGGGTTCGACCCGTACTACGTGGTCCACGCGGACAAGAAGAAGAAGGTCAGCGAGCTCAAGAAGGCGCTGAAGGATGCCGACGAGCTCTTCCTCGCGACCGATGAGGACCGCGAGGGCGAGGCCATCGCCTGGCACCTGATCCAGGAGCTCAAGCCCAAGGTCCCGGTCAAGCGCATGGTGTTCCACGAGATCACCCGCGACGCGATCCTCCGGGCCCTGGAGAACACGCGAGAGCTGGACCAGGACCTCGTGGACGCCCAGGAGACCCGGCGCATCCTCGACCGCCTGTACGGCTACGAGGTGTCGCCGGTGCTGTGGCGCAAGGTGCGCCAGGGTCTGTCCGCCGGCCGGGTGCAGTCCGTGGCGACGCGCCTCGTGGTCGAACGCGAGCGTGAGCGTATGGCGTTCGTCTCAGCCGACTACTGGGACGTGGCGGGCACCTTCGCCGTCTCGGGCGACGGCGGGGTCGCCCCCGGCCAGCCCTCCTTCCGCGCCCGGCTCACCCAGCTCGCCGGCGACAAGGTCGCCTCGGGCCGCGACTTCGACGACCGGGGCCGGCTCAAGGTCCGCACCGGCGTGGTGCAGCTCGACGAGGCCACGGCGAACGCCGTCGTCTCCGGGCTCGCGGCCGCCGACTTCTCCGTCCGCAGCCTGGAGACCAAGCCGTACACGCGCCGGCCCGCCGCGCCGTTCACCACCTCCACGATGCAGCAGGAGGCGGGCCGGAAGCTCCGGATGTCGTCGCGCCAGGCGATGCGGACCGCGCAGGGCCTGTACGAGAACGGCTACATCACGTACATGCGTACCGACAGCCCGTCGCTGTCGGCCGAGGCCACCAACGCAGCGCGCAACCAGGCCGCCGAGCTGTACGGCCCCGAGTACGTGCCGGGCGCACCGCGGCTGTACCAGTCCAAGTCGAAGGGCGCCCAGGAGGCGCACGAGGCGATCCGTCCGGCGGGTGACTCGTTCCGCACGCCCGCCCAGGTCGCCGGCGAGCTGAGCGGCGACCAGTTCCGCCTGTACGAGCTGATCTGGAAGCGCACGGTGGCCTCGCAGATGGCCGACGCGAAGGGCTCGACGGCCTCCGTCCGGCTCGGCGCGGTCGTCGTGGGCGGCGACCAGGACGGCAACGAGGCGGTGTTCTCGGCGTCGGGCACGGTGATCTCGTTCCGCGGCTTCCTCGCGGCGTACGAGGAGAGCGCGGACGTCGACGCCGAGGCGGCCGAGAGCGCCGCGGCGGCGAAGGAGACGCGCCTGCCGACCATGGCGGAGGGCGACGCGCTGATCGGCACCGACCTCGCCGCCGACGGTCACTCCACCTCCCCGCCCCCTCGCTACACGGAGGCGTCCCTGGTCAAGGCGCTGGAGGAGCGCGGCATCGGCCGCCCGTCCACGTACGCCGCGACGATCTCCACCATCCAGGACCGCGGCTACGTGATCACGCGTGGCCAGGCGCTGGTGCCGACATGGCTCGCGTTCGCGGTGATCCGGCTGCTGGAGGAGCACTTCGACCGGCTGGTCGACTACGACTTCACGGCCACGATGGAGGCGGACCTCGACCAGATCGCGGCCGGGTCGCGAGAGCGGGTCGCGTGGCTGAAGGAGTTCTACTTCGGCGAGGTTCCCGGGAACATCGGCACGTCCGACGCGCTCGGCGTGGACAGCGACGGCGGTGGCCTCCGCGCGCTCGTCGAGAACCTCGGCGAGATCGACGCCGCCGCGATCAACTCCGTGGAGATCGGCGAGGGCATCCGCGTGCGGGTGGGCCGGTACGGCCCGTACCTCGAGGACCTCGCAGCCGAGGTCGAGGAGGGCAAGACCCCGCCTCGCGCCTCGGTGCCCGACGACGTGGCGCCCGACGAGCTGACCGTCGTCAAGGCGCGCGAGCTGCTCGCGGCAGGGGCCGACGACGGTCGCGTGCTCGGTGTGCACCCCGAGACGAACAACCCGATCGTGGCCAAGAACGGCCGTTACGGCCCGTACGTGACGGAGCAGCTGCCCGAGCCGGACCTCGACCCGGACCTGTCGGCGGCGGCGAAGAAGCGCGCGCTGGCCGCGCTGCCCAAGCCCAAGACCGCGTCGCTCCTCAAGACGCAGGCGCTCGACTCGATGACGCTGGAGGACGCGCTGCAGCTCATGTCGCTGCCGCGCGTCGTCGGGGTGGACCCGGAGTCGGGTGACGAGATCACCGCGCAGAACGGCCGGTACGGGCCCTACCTGAAGAAGGGCACCGACTCGCGCACCCTGCCGTCCGAGGAGGCCATGTTCACGGTCACTCTCGACGAGGCGGTCGAGATCTACAAGCAGCCCAAGCGCGGACGCGGGCGGACGGCGGCGCCGCCGCTGCGTGAGCTCGGCGACGACCCCAACAGCGGCAAGCCGATCCACGTCAAGGACGGCCGCTTCGGCCCGTACGTGACCGACGGCGAGACCAACCGCACCCTGCCGCGCGACGTCACCCCGGAGTCGGTCACCGCGGAACGCGCGATCGAGCTGCTCGCCGAGAAGCGCGCCCAGGGCCCGGCGAAGAAGCGCACGACGGCGAAGAAGGCTCCCGCCAAGAAGGCGCCCGCGAAGAAGGCTCCGGCGAAGAAGAGCACGACCAAGAAGTAGGGCGGTCGGACGACGAGGGTGGCGGCGCACGGCCGGTCGATGTGGGTGGGCGCGGTTAGGGTTGCCGCGTGAACGCACCGGGCTACTTCATCTCTTTCGAGGGCGGCGAGGGCGTCGGCAAGTCGACGCAGTCGCGCCTCCTCGGCGACTGGCTGGCCGACCTGACCGGCCGCGAGGTCGTGCTCACGTTCGAGCCTGGCGGCACGTCGCTCGGCAAGGAGCTGCGGGCAGCGGTCATGCACGGCCAGGACATGGGCCCACGGGCCGAGGCGCTGATCTACGCGGCGGACCGTGCCCACCACGTCGAGACCGTGGTGCGGCCCGCGCTGGAGCGGGGTGCGGTGGTGATCACCGACCGCTACCTCGACTCGTCCGTCGCCTATCAGTCGGGCGGTCGTGACCTGCCTGGCCACGAGGTGGAGCATCTCTCGCTGTGGGCGGCCAAGGGCTTGCGGCCGGACATCACCGTCCTGCTCGACCTCGAGCCACAGGTCGCCGCGGGCCGTCGCGCCGCGGCCGACGGCAAGGGCGCGCTGGACCGCGTGGAGCGGGCCGGCCTCGAGTTCCACACCCGCGTCAGGGACACGTTCCTCCAGCGGGCCGCCACCGATCCCGACCGCTGGGTGGTCATCGACGCGACCGCGCCGATCGGCGACATCCAGGCGCAGATCCGGGTGGACGTCTCGGCCCGGCTCGGCCTCACGCCGGTCGTCGCGGAGGCGACCGGCCTGGGCGAGCCCGCCGGTAGGACCGAGGCGGCCGGCGAGGACCAGGCATGACGGTGTGGGACGACGTCGTCGGGCAGGAGTCCGCCGTCGCCGCGCTCCAGGGAGCCGTGGCGACCCCGGCGGCGATGACGCACGCGTGGCTGGTGACCGGTCCGCCCGGGTCGGGCCGGTCGGTGGCGGCCCGCGCCTTCGCGGCAGCGCTGCAGTGCCCGCAGGGCGGCTGCGGCGTGTGCCGGGCGTGCACCACGACCATGGCAGGCACCCATCCGGACGTGACCCTGCTGGCCACCGAGAAGGTGGTCATCTCCATCGACGAGGTGCGGGGCCTGATCATGACGGCCTCCCGGTCGCCGTCGGGCGGGCGGTGGCGCGTGATCGTGATCGAGGACGCCGACCGCATGGCGGAGCGCACCACGAACGTGCTGCTCAAGACCATCGAGGAGCCGCCGCCGCACACGGTGTGGGTGCTCTGCGCGCCCTCGGTCCAGGACGTGCTGCCGACCATCCGGTCACGCTGCCGCGCGGTGGTGCTGCGCGTGCCGCCGCCGCAGGCGGTCGCCGACCTGCTCGTGCGGCGCGACGGTGCGGACCCGGCGGTCGCGCTGAGCGCGGCCCGCGCGGCGCAGAGCCATGTCGGCCTGGCGAAGCGGCTGGCCCGCGACGCCGGGGCGCGTGAGCGGCGCACCGCGGTGCTGAGCATCGCGCGCCGCATCCGCGGCGTCGGGGACGCGGTGCTGGCAGCGGGCGAGCTCGTGGACGTGGCGAAGGCCGAGGCCGTGTCCGCAACGCAGGAGCGGGACGCGGCCGAGAAGGCCGAGCTGCTGCGGGCCCTTGGCGTGGCCGACGGCGAGACGCTGCCGCCGCGCCTGCGCTCCCAGCTCAAGCAGCTGGAGGACGACCAGAAGCGGCGTGCCACACGGCATCAGCGCGATGTGCTCGACCGCGCCATGGTGGACCTGCTCTCCCTGTACCGGGACGTGCTCGTGGTGCAGCTCGGGGCGGAGGTGGACCTGGTGAACGCCGAGCTCGCCGAGACGGTGCGCTCGCTCGCCGCTGACTCCACCCCGGAGCAGACGGTGCGGCGCATGGACTCGATCGGGATCGCCCGCACCCGTCTGGGCGGTAACGTGGCGCCGTTGCTGGCGCTCGAAGCGATGACCATAGCGCTGCGCCCGCAAGGCTGACCGCCCGGCGGCTCGGCTCCTGTGAAGATTTCGCACGGGTGAAGTTGAACCGCCAAGGCAGATTGTCCCGATTGGCGTCCGTGGTTAGGCTGCGGACGCCCCCAGAGCTTTTCCGTGCGACAAGGAGTCCACCGCCCGATGAGGATCCTCCTGCTGGTTTCAGCCTTCAACGGTCTCACCCAGCGGGTCTGGTGTTCCCTGAGGGAACAGGGGCATGACGTAGGAATCGAGCTTGCCCCGACGTTCGAGTCGGGCGCCGCGATGACGCGGGCCGTCGAGCGTGCTGACCCTGACCTGATCCTGTGCCCGTTCCTGAAGCACCGGGTGCCGGACACGATCTACACCCGCTGGCCGACCGTCATCGTGCACCCCGGACCCGTGGGCGACCGCGGTCCGTCCTCCCTGGACCACGCGATCCGCGACGGCAGGGAGCGGTGGGGCGTCACCGCCCTGTCCGCCGTCGAGGAGCTGGACGCCGGCCCCGTCTGGGCCACCGCGGTGTTCGACATGCCCGACCAGCCGATCGCCAAGAGCGCGCTCTACAACAGCCGTGTCGCGGACGCCGCGATGGCCTGTATCGGCGAGGTGGTCCGCAAGGTGGCCGACGGCGAGCGGCCGATCCCGGCGGAGGCCTGCCTGCGGATCGTGCCCGTCGACGGTGAGCTGCCGCTGCTGCGCCGCGAGGACTTCCGCATCGACTGGAACCGGCCCGCGAGCGAGCTGGAGCGGCTCGTCGCGGCGGCCGACGGCGCCCCGGGTGCCCCCGCCGGCGTGAACGGCCGGTCGGTCTGCGTGTTCGACGCCGTCGCGTCGCCGGAGCACACCGGTGCGGCACCAGGCACCGTGGTGGGCCGCAACCTCGACGCGGTGGCGATCGCCTGCGGCGTCGGCACGCTCTGGGTCGGCTACGCCGCGGAGCTGAGCGGCCGACGTGGCGCCAAGCTCCCGGCCGCCCAGGTGATCGACGCGAGCGGCGCCCCGTTCCGCCGCGTCCCGGACGCCCTGGCGGAGACGACCTACGTGCGCGACGGCGCCGTCGGGTACCTGACGATCCGCTCGTACAGCGGCGCGATGTACACCGAGCAGTGCCGCCGGCTGACCAGCGCCGTGGAGAAGGCCCTCACCGAGGACACCCGGGTGCTCGTCATCAAGGGCACGGAGCACGGGTTCTCCAACGGGATCCACCTGGGGACCATCGACGCGTCGCCCGACCCGGCCGCCGAGGCCTGGGACAACATCTGCGCGATCGACGAGCTGTGCCTCGCCATCGCGACCGCCGACCAGCTCACCGTCGCCGCGTTCACCGCCAACGCCGGCGCGGGCGGCGTGATGGCCGGGCTCTGTGCCGACGTGACGCTGGCCCGCGAGGGCGTCGTCCTCAACCCGTACTACGACATGGGGATCTACGGTTCCGAGCTGCACTCCTGGAGCGTCCCGGCGCGCGTCGGGGAGCACCGCGCGTCGCTGCTCCTGAACCGCAAGCTGCCGATCTCGGTGGCTGAGGCGGCACGCATCGGGCTGATCAGCGCCGTCGGGCCGCGGGAGTGGGGCGAGTTCACCGCCTGGTTGTCATCTGCCGCGCAGGGCTACGAGGAGCCCGCCACGCTCGGCTGGATGCTCGCCGCACGCGCGGAGCGCCGCGCGACGGACCGGCCGCTGTCGTACTACCAGACCATCGAGCTGGCCGAGATGGCCCGCGACTTCTTCGACGACCGCAACGCCTTCTCCGTGCACCGCCGGGCCTTCCTGCGCAAGACCGCGGCGGACGCCACCCCGGAGAAGCTGCGCTTCTCCACGGCACGCGTGTGACCGCTCGCCGGCGCGAATGATCGGTAGGACGTCAGGTGGTCGGTAGCTCGAGCTATCGACCACCTGACTTTTTGCCGACCACTACGCCTGCAAGAACCTCGTCGCCCGGGACATGGACAGAGGGAGTGGGGCCGCAAGACCACTGCGCCCTGCGGTCGTGTCAGGCGAGTGGAAGGATCTGGGCATGAAGATCAGGCGGATGGACCGGACCGGCATGACGACGCGGAACCTGGCACGTGCGGGCGCGGCGGCCTTGGGCCTCGGCATGACGGCGGCGCTCGCGCTGACCGGGTGCGCGCAGTCCGACGTCGGCGGGGCCGAGGCGGGGGAGTCGACCACGTCGACGGCGCCGGAGGAGAGCGACACGGTCGCCCCCAGCCCGTCCGAGAGCGCGAGCCCGTCCGGCGACACGGGTAAGGACGACAAGCTGCCGCAGGCCGCCGACATGGCGATCGAGGCGGGCAGCACCGGGCGCGGCCTGCCGCCGGGCGTCGAGGGGAGCACCGACTCGACGGTCGGGGCCGCGTGGGCGCCCGTGGAGGGTCTGCTGTACGTGGTGACCAACGGGTCCAGCTCGTGTCCCACGTTCGCGGAGCCGGAGGCGACCATCGGTTCGGGCGGCAAGGCGCCCGGCGTCGCCGCAGCGGACGGGGTGCTCGCGGTGCGGCTCATCCCGCCGGGCGACGGCATCTGCACCATGGACTTCGTGCCCACCACCACCGTCGTCGAGGTGCCGGCGGAGTCCGACACCGGCCGGCCGGTCCCGGTCATGCTGGGTGACAAGGGCAAGGTCGAGCTCCAGCCCCGTCCAGCAGAGGGCAAGCCCGGTCCGGTGGCCTGGCTCGACTCGTGAGGGTCGCGTGTTGGTTCGCCAACGGGTAAGAAATCTACCCAGCACAACCGATAGGTTGTGCGGGTGATTCGCCCCGCCCGCCGTCGTCAGCCTGCGGCCGTCGTCGCCACGCTGCTCACCACCGTTCTCCTCCTGGCCGCCTGCGGCGCACCGCCCAAGGTGCAGACAGCGCTGGAGGACGTGGGCAAGTCGGACGGCTCGGCGACGGAGGGCGCGCCCAAGGGGTTCGAGGACTTCTACGGCCAGTCGCTCGAGTGGACCGAGTGCGGCGAGGGTTTCCAGTGCGCCACGGCGTCGGCGCCGCTCTCCTGGCACGACGCGGGAGCGGGCAGCATCGAGATCGCGCTCAAGCGGATCCCCGCCTCGGGGCAGAAGGTGGGCTCGCTGCTGGTCAACCCGGGCGGTCCGGGCGGCTCGGGGGTGGACTTCGTCGGTGACCCGGCGCGGTTCGGGCAGTCGCTGCGGTCGTCGTTCGACATCGTGGGCTTCGACCCCCGCGGCGTAGGCCAGTCGACGCCGGTGAAGTGCTTCGACGACGCGCGCAAGGACGAGTTCCTCAGCACCGACTACCCGTACACGCCCGAGGGCCTGGCCGACCGGCAGGACGCCGTCCGGGAGTGGGGCCAGGCGTGCGCCGAGAACACGGGGCCGCTGCTCGGGAACGTGGACACGCAGTCCGCGGCCCGGGACATGGACATGCTTCGGGGCGCCCTCGGCGACGACAAGCTCAACTTCCTGGGCTTCTCCTACGGCACCCAGCTGGGCGCCACCTACGCGGGCCTGTTCCCGGACCGGACCGGGCGCCTGGTGCTCGACGGCGCGCTCGACACCACGCTGGGCTCGGACGAGGTGGCGCTGCAGCAGGCGGAGGGCTTCGAGAGCGCCCTGCGCGCCTACGTGACGGACTGCCAGGCGAGCAGCGACTGCCCGCTCACCGGTGACGTCACGAGCGGCCTGCAGCAGATCCAGGCCATGGTCGAGGACGCGGAACCCAACCCGATCCCGACGTCGTCCGAGCGGTCGGTGACGAAGAAGCTGGCGTTCTACGGCGTAGCCGTGACGATGTACGACGAAGGATCCTGGTCCTTCCTCACGCAGGCCCTGCAGGAGGTCTTCTGGGAGGGCACCGGCGACGACCTGCTCTACCTGGCCGACGTCTACAACGACCGCAACGAGGACGGCACCTTCAAGTCCAACAGCGAGGAGGCGTTCCGCGCGATCAACTGCGCCGACGGCCGCGCCGAGGAGGACATGACGAAGATGCGGGAGCTGGCCGCCGAGATCGAGGAAGCCGCGCCGACCCTCGGCGAGTCGTTCGGGTACTCCGGCATCGAGTGCACGGACTGGCCGTACCCGCCGGCGGAGCAGGAGTTCGACCCGGCCGCCAAGGGAGCGCCGCCGATCGTCGTCATCGGTACCACCAACGACCCGGCCACCCCGTACCGCTGGGCCGAGTCGCTCGCGAATACCCTCTCGTCGGGCACCCTGGTCACGTACGAGGGTGAGGGGCACACGGCGTACGGCAGGTCGAACACCTGCATCAGCAACGCCGTGGAGGACTATCTGGTGGAGGGAACGGTCCCGGAGGACGGCCTCACCTGCTGACGCAGGTGGGCCCGGTTGCACGGGGTTGAGGACGTCACACCGTTTCGCTTTGAAACCTGGGCCTCCCATTGGGTACAGTGAGGGCCGCTCACCGATCCGGTCGTTACCGGCTCGCGGTGCGCACGCCGCCTTAGCTCAGTCGGTAGAGCGTCTCACTCGTAATGAGAAGGTCATCAGTTCGATTCTGATAGGCGGCTCAGCAACGCCAAAGGCCCGGAACCTCAACGGTTTCGGGCTTTTGCGTTGGCGGCCAGGGTCGAAGATCCTCCTCCAGAATGCACTGCGGCATGGTTCAGCGCCCCTGGAGCATGCCTGATCGCATTGTCGAAGCGGACCGACCAGCACCGGCGTCGGCCCCCGACTGGCAACTGCCCTTCGCGCGCATGGCCCGATCAGGCGGTGAACGCCTCCGGCCCGAAGCGGCCCCAGGCCACGAAGCCGATCAGGACCAGGTAGGTCAGGTCCACCAGCATGAGCCTGTACTCGCGTCGGCTGATCCGGGTGGCCGCCGCACCGACCATGATCATCGCGAGACCCAGGGCGGCCAGCGGCACCAGGTCCGGCGCGACGCCGAACGCGGCGGGCAGGACCAGGCCGAGGCCGCCCAGCAGCTCCAGCACCCCGATGGCCTTGATGCTGCGCGGCTTGAAGTCCTCGGTCCAGCCCGCAGCGGGTCCCGTCGCGGCGATCCTCTCCTTGCTCGCGATGACCTTGAGCGCGCCGCTGCCCACGTAGACGATCGAGAGCAGCCCGGCGACTATCCACAGGGCGATGTTCATACGGTTCTCCTCGAAGCAGGGGTCACGGTCCGCACCGCCGACGACGGAGGGCCCCGGTGTGTGACACGGCGGCCCTGCGTGGACCGGCGAACGCTTAGCGAGGACGCACGGACGTGCGCCGCCGTCGGCCTGCCCGTACCGCCCGCGCGATCCGGTGCAGAGCCCAGCCTGACGCCGCTCCGACCGCGTAGAACGGCAGGTCCGGCGCGTTGAAGGTGGTACCGAGCACGAGTCGCGCGAGCGTGCTGTGGGCGCCCAGCTCAGCGGGGACACCGGTGAGCTGGAAGAGCTCGACCGCCGCGCTCACGCCGAACGCCACGATCGCGGCGACCCACGCGCGAGTCCGTGGGGCCACCACCAGCACGAGCCAGAAGATCAGCAGTGCGTAGAGTGCGTCGCCCGCGTACTTCGCGAGGTCGCCGCCCAGCACCGACCGCACGGACAGGCCGGCCGCCACGGTCACCACGGCCGCGGCGGCGGGAACCGCCCGGCGTCTGATCCAGCTCCGGACGGTCGTCTCACCGCTCATGTGCGCCACTCATGTGCGCAGTCTGCCGGAGCTGCCGCAGGCGGCGTGGACGGCATGCGTCGAAGGTACTCTCTGTCCCATGGCATGGACCCGCCCCCGACGGCGCAAGCCCGTCACCTACCTGCTCGGAGAGCCGGTCGAGGAGTATCCCGCGACGGCCCCTGAGGTGGACCGCGGCCGCGTGCTGCGCATCACCGAGATCGGGGAGCCGGTGCTGCACAACCCGGCCCGTACCGTCGAGGAGTTCTCGACCCCGGAGCTCGCCCGGCTGATCGACGACCTGTTCGCCACCATGGAGTCGGCGCAGGGTGTCGGCCTCGCGGCTCCGCAGGTGGGCGTCGACCTTCGGGTGTTCGTGTACGACCTCACGGACTCGTCGGGGGACCGGCACGTCGGGCACGTGGTGAACCCGGTGCTCGAGATGGACCTCGACGCCGACCCGGAGACCGAGGAGGAGGGCTGCCTCTCCGTCGTCGGCGCGTACGAGCCGCTGGAGCGTCCCGGCGCGGCCACGGTGCGCGGCGTGGACCAGCACGGCGGGCCGATGCAGCTGTCAGGCACCGGCTACCTGGCACGCTGCCTCATCCACGAGTCGCAGCACCTCGACGGTGTCCTGTACTGGGACCACCTGAGCGCCGACCTGCAGGCGGACGCCCTGGAGCAGCGCGACGAGGAGCGCGACGACATCATCGCGGAACGTCGCGAGATCGCCATCGAGCTGGACAAGATCCCACCGGCCTATCCGGCCAAGCCGGCAGGCGGCCGCTGACCCCTGCTGTGCGCGTGATCGTGGAGCCTCAATCGGTCACGTAGCCGCAACGGTCGCGCTCACAACGAAGCCGCCCAGTTCGCGACGGCCTGGGCCACGGCCTGCTGCCGCCCGACGCCGCGCATGTCGTGCGCGCCGGTCAGCGTCACGGTCGTGACGGGCCCGGGGATCGCCGCGGCGTGCTCCGCGAGCTCGTCGGGGGTGCCGAACTGGTCCTTGTCCCCGGACACGAACAGCGTGGGCACCTCGATCTGCCCGAAGTGCTCCACCCGGAGCTTCTCCGGCCGTCCCGGCGGGTGCAGCGGGTAGCTGAGCAGCACCAGGCCGGCGGCGGGCAGACCCTCGGCGACGGCCATCGAGCACATCCGCCCGCCGTACGACCGTCCGCCCAGGAGCAGCCGGTCCGTCGGCACCCCGAGCTCGTCCGCCCACGCGGCGGCCTGGCTCCGCAGGTGCGCGACGGCGACCGGTGCCCGGTCCGGCATCCGTCGCCCCTCGAGGCGGTACGGGAAGTCGGCGCGGCGTACGGGCAGCGGGGGTACGACGTCGGCCAGGGCGTGCTCCACCGCGACGAGCGCCGCGCTGTCGCGGTTCGCACCCGCGCCGGGGGTCAGGAGGAGGCCTGCGGGTGTGGTCACCCACCCAGTGTGCCCGTGGCACCCTGGGTGGGCCTGGGCAGCACTGGTCAGGTGAGGCGACGCCAGAGCACCAGCAGGCCGCCCGTCGTCAGCAGCGCGCCGACGCCGAGCACGGCCACCCACCCGAGCGGGGAGATGACCTCTCCCTCCCCCGCCGGGACCGCCTGCGCCTCGGGGCCCTGCCGCGTGCTCATGCCCTGCAGGAGCTCCACCTCGGACGGCGTGCGGGAGGGTGACGGCTCCGGTGTGCTCGAGCCGGACGGCGACGGGGTCGCGCTGGGCGTCGGCGTCGATGTCGGGGTGGGCGTCGGGCTGGGCGGCGGCGCGACGGACGGCGTCGACGCCGTCACCTGCGGCTCTTCGGGCTCCGGCGCAGGCCTCTGTCTCGGCCTCGGTGTCTCGACCGGCGCGGACTCGTCCGCCTGCGTGGCGGTCGGCGTCGGCGTGGGCGTCGACCTCATGGCCGGCCGGCTGGCCGTGCAGGCGGTGCTGCCTTCCGACTCGTGCCAGCTGCTCGCGTCCTCGACCTCCACCCACACCACGCAGTAGCCGTCCGGGTAGGCCTGCTTGGCCTCCCAGAACGTGGTCCAGCCGTGGTTCTGCTCGTCCCGGGTGAGGTCGCGGGAGTACGCCTGCCCGCCGCGGCGCGCTCCGGCGGGCCGGACCACGTAGGCGACCTCGTCGCTCCCGCTGCCCCGCTGGAAGGCGACGCCGTCGGCGTTGACCCAGATGTCGTCGGACCAGCGCTCGGCGGCAGCAGCGCGCTGTCCGACGGCGGCGGTACCCGGCAGGGCGAGCACCGTCAGCAGGAGCAGCAGCAGGACCTGCCGCAGCGGGCGTCGTGCCGGGGCGTTGCGTACCGTCGGCCGCGGCGTCGCGGCGGAGGCAGTGGCGCGTGTCACGGCCGCGATCCTACCGCCGCGCGTCCGGAACCGTCAGAACCTCGGGCCCTCCTCGCCGTGGAGGAGGTTGCGGATGGGTCGGGTGATGATGTCCACCCGGTCCACCAGGTCGGCCGGCCCGGTCACGACGACGGCTCGGTCGGCGGCAGGGGAGTAGACGGCGGTCACGTCGCGCACGGTGACCCGCATGCAACGTCTGCTCGTGCCGTCGACCCGGAACGGACGGGTCTCGCAGGGCACGTCGTCGACCTCGGCGACGATCGCCCGCATGGCGCTGCGGTAGTCCTGGTAGGACTCGGCCATCTCGGTGACGGACGCGATCCCCGGCGGCGCGGCAGGGTCGACGTCGGCGTGCAGCGGTGCGACGAGCGCGCCGCTGCAGGCGGCGCGGACGATGTCCTCGATCTGCGCCGGCGTCGCGGGGACACGGAGGGTCTCGACCTCGACGGTCTCGCCCGAGAACGTGCGATAGGAGCGCAGGAACCGCTCCTCGGTGGGGTCCACGCTGTCGGAGACGCCGGTGACCTCTTCCTCGATCAGGTCGAGCCCCCAGGTCAGCGGGTCGTGCACCTCGCCGACGACGCCCGAGAACCGTGCGAAACGCGCGACGATCTGTTCCCAGGACTCGGGGGTCGGGCTCGGGTCGTCCGCCATCTGGCCTCCCGGGGCGCGTGCGGGTCTGACAACGAGACTGCCGGGTGCGCGGGAAGGCGTCAACGACCTGCGCCAGAATCGGCCCGTAAACAGCCGGGACTCGCGGCCGAGAGCCGGTGCCCGGGCGTGTCGTCCCGGGCGGGGCGCTCCTCACCCCTCCGGGGCCCGACATCGTCACGCCCCTGGCGAACATGGGCATCAACCGGCCCATGGGCGCGTTGTGAGCGCATAGAGTCGTTGCGGTCAGGCCTGGTACCGCCGGTGCAGGTGTACGCCGCTCGTGAGGGAGCAGCACATGTTCGAGAGATTTACGGATCGCGCCCGTCGGGTCGTCGTCCTCGCCCAAGAAGAGGCGCGGATGCTGAACCACAACTACATCGGCACGGAGCACATTCTGCTCGGCCTCATCCACGAGGGTGAGGGCGTGGCCGCCAAGGCGCTCGAGTCGCTGGGGATCTCGCTCGACGGCGTCCGCACCCAGGTCACCGAGATCATCGGTGAGGGGCAGCAGGCGCCGAGCGGGCACATCCCGTTCACGCCGCGCGCCAAGAAGGTGCTTGAGCTGTCGCTCCGCGAGGCGCTGCAGCTCGGCCACAACTACATCGGCACGGAGCACATCCTGCTCGGTCTCATCCGCGAGGGTGAGGGCGTCGCAGCACAGGTGCTCACCAAGATGGGTGCCGACCTGAACAAGGTGCGCCAGCAGGTCATCCAGCTGCTGAGCGGCTACCAGGGTAAGGAGCCGGTCTCAGCGGGCGGCCCCCAGGAGGGTCAGCCGGCAGGCTCGGCAGTGCTCGACCAGTTCGGCCGCAACCTCACCCAGGCCGCGCGCGAGGGCAAGCTGGACCCGGTCATCGGTCGTACGCAGGAGATCGAGCGGGTCATGCAGGTCCTGTCCCGCCGCACCAAGAACAACCCGGTGCTGATCGGCGAGCCGGGCGTCGGCAAGACCGCCGTCGTCGAGGGCCTCGCGCAGGACATCGTCAAGGGCGATGTCCCGGAGACGCTCAAGGACAAGCAGCTGTACACGCTCGACCTCGGTGCGCTGGTCGCCGGGTCGCGCTACCGCGGTGACTTCGAGGAGCGCCTGAAGAAGGTGCTCAAGGAGATCCGGACGCGCGGCGACATCATCCTGTTCATCGACGAGATCCACACCCTGGTGGGTGCGGGTGCCGCCGAGGGTGCCATCGACGCCGCCTCGATCCTGAAGCCCATGCTGGCCCGCGGTGAGCTCCAGACCATCGGTGCCACCACGCTCGACGAGTACCGCAAGTACGTCGAGAAGGACCCGGCCCTGGAGCGTCGCTTCCAGCCGATCCAGGTGTCCGAGCCGTCGCTCGAGCACGCCATCGAGATCCTCAAGGGCCTGCGGGACCGCTACGAGGCGCACCACCGCGTGTCCATCACGGACTCCGCGCTGGTCTCGGCAGCCACGCTCGCCGACCGGTACATCAACGACCGGTTCCTCCCGGACAAGGCGATCGACCTGATCGACGAGGCCGGGGCACGGCTCCGCATCCGTCGTATGACGGCTCCGCCGGAGCTCAAGGAGCTCGACGAGAACATCGCCGAGGCGCGCCGCGAGAAGGAGTCGGCGATCGACGAGCAGGACTTCGAGAAGGCCGCCGGACTGCGTGACAAGGAGAAGCAGCTCACGCAGGTCCGCGCGGACAAGGAGAAGGCCTGGAAGTCGGGCGACCTCGACACGGTCGCAGAGGTCGACGACGAGCTGATCGCCGAGGTGCTGGCGATGTCCACGGGCATCCCGGTCGTCAAGCTCACCGAGGAGGAGTCCAGCCGGCTGCTCAACATGGAGGCGGAGATCCACAAGCGGGTCGTCGGCCAGGAGGCGGCCATCAAGGCGCTGTCGCAGGCCATCCGCCGTACGCGTGCCGGGCTCAAGGACCCGAAGCGCCCCGGTGGCTCGTTCATCTTCGCCGGCCCCACCGGTGTCGGTAAGACCGAGCTCGCCAAGGCGCTCGCCGAGTTCCTGTTCGGTGACGACGACGCCCTCATCCAGCTCGACATGTCCGAGTTCTCGGAGAAGCACACGGTCTCGCGACTGTTCGGCTCCCCGCCCGGATACGTCGGCTACGACGAGGGTGGCCAGCTCACCGAGAAGGTGCGGCGCAAGCCGTTCTCCGTGGTCCTGTTCGACGAGGTGGAGAAGGCGCACGCCGACATCTTCAACTCGCTGCTCCAGGTGCTCGAGGACGGTCGCCTCACCGACTCGCAGGGTCGTGTGGTCGACTTCAAGAACACCGTCATCATCATGACGACGAACCTGGGCACGCGGGACATCGCCAAGGGCGTCCAGACCGGCTTCAACGCCGGCGGCGACCTGGTGACCTCCTACGAGCGCATGAAGGCGAAGGTCAACGAGGAGCTCAAGCAGCACTTCCGGCCGGAGTTCCTCAACCGCGTCGACGACACGATCGTGTTCCCGCAGCTCTCCCAGGACGAGATCATCGAGATCGTCGACCTGGAGATCGCGAAGCTCGACCGTCGTATGCGCGACCGGGACATGGGCCTCGAGCTCACCCCCGCCGCCAAGCACCTGCTGGCGGAGAAGGGCTACGACCCGGTGCTCGGCGCCCGGCCGCTCAAGCGGGCGATCCAGCGGGAGATCGAGGACACGCTGTCCGAGAAGATCCTGTTCGGCGAGCTCACGGCTGGTCAGCTGGTGATCATCGACGGCGAGGGCGAGGGCATCCTCGGCGAGTTCACGTTCCGCGGTGTGGAGCGCGACGAGCGTCGTCGTCCGACCCCGGCAGAGCCGCAGTCGGTGCCCGCGGGCGCCGGACTGGTGCCGCGCGACCTGCCGCCGTCGGGCCAGATGGCTGCCGGCGGAGCGTGATCGTCCGGTAGTCAGGCCGACCGCGAAGGCCCGGTCACCCCGCGAGGGGTGGCCGGGCCTTCGTGCGTGGTCGGCAGTACGTCGAAGTGGTCGGTAAAACGTCAGGTGGTCGGTAACCCGGGTTACCGACCACCTGACGTTCTACCGACCAC
>NZ_JBEZZF010000060.1:0-36880 GCF_040639055.1 Promicromonospora sp. NPDC023987
CGGTTCGATGGACCTGGAGCAGACGCTCACCAGCCGTGACCAGATCAACGGCCAGCTCCGTGGCGTCCTCGAAATACCCAGCACTCAACGGAAGGGTCAGGGTCAGGCTCTACTTGTTTCGCCTGAGCCTGCGGTTCCGCCCAGGGCGCGTACCTCGTTCCTCGGTCCGCACCCTGCGCTGCACCTCCAGCTCAGGCGACCGTTGCTTCGATCGTCACCGGGATGTTGCCACGGGTCGCGTTCGAGTAGGGGCAGACCGCGTGGGCGGCCTCGACCAGCTGGTCGGCGGTGGACTGGTCCACGCCCGCCAGCTCGACGTGCAGCGCGGCGCTCAGGCCGTACGCGCCGTCGTCGGCCGGGTGGATACCCACCTCGGCGACCACCGCGGAGTCGGTGAACTTGATCTTCCGTGCCGCTGCGACGCCCTTGAGCGCGCTGTGGAAGCACGCGGCCCAGCCGGCCGCGAAGAGCTGCTCGGGGTTGGTGCCCCCGCCGGGCCCGCCCATCGCGGTCGGGACGGCCAGCGTGAGGTCGAGCGTGCCGTCGTCGGTGGCGGCCCGGCCTCCGGCTCGGCCGTCGCCGGTGGACGTCGCGATCGCGGTGTAGATGCTGTTGTCAGCCATGGTGCAGCTCCTTGCGTGGGGGACCGGCGGGGCTCGCCGTCACATGTAGACGAACTAGTACGTCTACCGTAGGCGGGATGGCACAGCCGCACAAGTCCGGTAGGGCGCTCGCGGGCGAGCGGTGGTCGACGGCGGGTGGCCAGCCGGCGAGTGCGGGCTGGTCAGCCGGCAGTGCGGGCCCCGCGGCCGGCGTCGACGATCGCCGTGGCGGCGCGCTCCAGGGCGGCGCCGACGCGGGACGGCTCGTCGAGGTAGCCCGACACCATCGCGCCGTCGCGCAGCATCATCAACTCGTCGGCGGCCTCGGCGGTGCTGGTCACACCCATCCCGCCGAGCAGCTCGGCGAACGTCGCCCGGTACCAGGCCCGGTGCTCGGCGACCGTCTGCCGGACCGGCCCGTCCGGATCGGCGTACTCCGCCGCCGCGTTGATGAACGCGCAGCCACGGAAGCCCGGCTTGCAGCTCTCCGCGCCGATCGCGGCGAAGAACAGGCGGAGCGCCTCGGCCTCGTCGCCGGCGGACGTGCGCAACCCGTCCAGCGCGCCCCGCTCCCATGCGGCCTGCCGCTCGAGGTACGCCACCACCAGGGCGTCCTTGGTCCGGAAGTGCCGGTAGAACGTCACCTTGGTGATGCCGGCGCGCTCGATGATCTTGTCCGCGCTGATCGCGCGGATGCCCTGGGTGTAGAACAGCTCGGTCGCCGCGTCGAGGATGCGGTCCCGGGTGGAGCGGGGGCCGCCGGCTCCGACTGCGCTCCTGGCCGGCTCGCCGGACGTCGCCGTGCTCATGCCACCACCTGCTCGCTTCTGTTCCGGATGATCTGACGGAGCAGTCTACGCCGGGGTGTACGGACGGGTTCGTCTACCTGGTTGCGGCGCTCTCGGTGCGACGGCGGTGCGGCGGCGGTGCCGCGGCGGTGCCGCGGCGCGGCTGCCGGCCGCGCCGCGAGCGGACCGCGCGTCCGAGCGGGTCGGTGCGCGGTGGTCCTGCTGCGCGGCGCGGCCGGCGACACCTACGTCCGGCTGCGTCCGACGAGGCCGATGATGAGGCTGACCACGAGGACGATCGCGCCGATCCAGATGAGGAACTGGCCGATCTCTGTGGCGACCCCGAGAATCACGAGTGCCACGCCGACCAGGATGAGGATGAGCCACGTTGGCATGTCGATCTCCTTCCTCCGTCACGGCGCTCGACTGCGCCGTGCTACGTCGATACTGTTCCCGTTCGCGGTTATTCGCATCTCGGTCATTACTGGCATGACGGGCGGTCAGTTCCCGTCGAGCCCCAGCACCCGGCGCGCGTTGCCGGCGTACAGGTCGGGCAGCAAGTGCGCGGGCAGGCCGGCGCCGGAGATCTGCCACCTGCCCTGCGGCGGCACGTCCTCACCGGGCGCGTAGTCGAAGCACTCGTCGTCCGTCTCGAGGAAGCGGAAGTGGACCTCGAGCTGCTCCGGGGACAGCGGGAAGGCGTCCGTGCCGAAGAGCACCCGTTCGGGGAAGCTCTCCACGAGCCGACGGAACCGGCGGGGCTGGCGGCCGAGCTCGGCGAGCCGGCCGGCGATGTCGACGACGAGGTGGGGGACCGCGCGCAGCAGCCGCTCGACCCGGTCGAGGTCCTCGGCGACGCAGCCCACGTGCGCTCCGATGTACCGGGTGCCCGGCGTCGCCACGGCCAGGGCCTCGAACGCGTCGAGGAGCCGGTCGAAGGAGGGATAGCGGTCCCGGTCGGCGAACGACCAGTCGGGCTGGCCGGCGAGCTCGTCGAACCGCTCGTTGTGCGCGTCCAGCGGGTCGAAGAAGGCCTTCGGGTCGGCGACGTGCACGAGGGCCGGGAGGCCGAGCTCGCCCGCCAGGGCGAGTACGTCGATCACCCGCTGGTCGTCCGGGAGCACCAGCTCGCCGTCGGGGCCGACGACGGTGAGGCCGACGTTCTTCCACACCTTGAGGCCCCGGGCTCCGCGGGCCGCACTGTCCCGCAGCTGCTCCTGGATCTCGCGCGGCCCGGTGCTCCGGCGCAGGAGGGTCCAGTCGACCTGGCAGAACGTGAGGAAGCGGCCCGGATGTGCCCGGTCGTACCGGTCGAGGTTGGCCTCGAGCTCGTCGCCCCACAGGCCGTCGAGGTTGACGACGGTCTCGATCCCGGCGTCGTCCATCATGCCGAGCAGCTCGGCGACGTCGGGCGCGCACCAGTCGGTGGTGAGCCAGCGCCCGAGGTGGTTGTGCACGTCGACGGCGGGCACGGCCGCGCGCTGGACGCGGGTGGCGGGGACCGAGACCTGCGGCAGCGGTGCCCAGTCGACGAGCCGGAGGTCCGGTACCGCGGGGTCGGTGGGGCGGGCGGCCCCTGCGGGCTCAGGAACATGGCTCATGACTGCCTCCTCGGCGAGGGATCAGGAAAGTGCTCGACGTGCGCGAGACGTCCCTGAGGATCGAGCATCCCTGAGCAGATCGCCGACTTGTTACGCGAATCAATCAATCAGAATGATCGAATCCGCCAGTCTTGGTGACTCTCGCGCAACAGTCGAGCACGATGGGCGCAATGGCGCCGACGAGTCGGTGCCGAGCACTCAGCGCCCGGCCGTGGGCGTCCGGGACGACGACAGGAAGCCGCACGTGAGCATCAGCACCACCACCGAGCGTGAGATCCGCAGCCAGCCCGAGGTCTGGGCCCGCGCCGTCGCCCTGGCACCCCAGGGCGCACCGGTGCTCGGCCGCCCGGGCGAGCGAGTGCTCGTGCTCGGCTGCGGCACCAGCGCCTTCGTCGCCGAGTCCCTCGCCGTGCTGCGGGAGCGCGCCGGCCACGGCGAGACCGACGCCGCCTACGCGTCGGAGTGGACGCCCGGCCGCACCTACGACCGGGTGGTCGTGATCAGCCGCTCCGGCACCACGAGCGAGGTGCTCGAGGCGCTCGACCGTGTGCCGGCGGGTACGGTGCGCGCGGCGGTCGTCGGCGTCGCGGGCTCCCCGGTCGCCGACGTGGCCGACGAGACCCTCGTGCTCGACTTCGCGAACGAGGACTCCGTGGTCCAGACGCGGTTCCCCACCGCCGTCCTGGCCCTGGCGCGCGCCGGGTTCGGCGAGGACCTCGCACCGGTCCTTGCGCGGGTGGCCGGCGTGCTCGCCGAGCCGCTCGCCGTCGACCCCTCGCGCTACGAGCACTTCGTCTTTCTCGGCAGGTCGTGGAGCTACGGCCTCGCCCAGGAGGCGGCGCTCAAGATCCGCGAGGCCGCCCAGGCGTGGTCGGAGTCCTACCCGGCGCTCGACTACCGGCACGGACCCGTGGCCGTGGCGGGAGAGACCAGCCTGGTGACGATCTTCGGCGAGGCCGAGCCGGCGCTCGCCGCCGACGTGGAGCGCACGGGTGCGACAGTCGTGCACGAGGACCTCGACCCGCTGATCCAGCTCGTGCAGGCGCAGCGGCTCGCCGTCGAGCTCGCCGGGGCGCGCGGGCTGGACGCGGACGCCCCCCGGCACCTGACCCGGTCGGTGGTGCTCGGCTGAGAGCGGGAGCAGGACAGCGGTACGCACGAAGAAGTGACCTGACAGGAACATCCAGAAGACCATGAAGTACGCAGAAGGAACGAGGACGATCATGCTGCGTCAACACCTCCGGACCGACCGTGGACGGGGCGCCATCGGTGCCGCCGCCCTCCTCGCGACGACGGCCCTGCTCGCCTCCTGCTCGACGGGCGCCCAGGGCGCGACGACGCTCGACAAGGACGCCGACGTCACGCTCACCTGGTGGACGGGACAGGCCGACCAGGCCCAGACCATCCTCACCGGGCTCGCCGAGGAGTTCGAGGAAGAGCACCCGAACGTCACGATCGAGGTCGCGTCGGGAGCACCGTCGACCGAGGACCTGCTCCAGAAGCTGTCGTCGTCGTTCGCGGGCGGGACCTACCCCGACATCTCCTACGCGTTCGGGTCGTGGGCGAGCGAGCTCGCCGACTCCGAACGTACCCTCGACATCTCCGAGAAGGTGGCCGACCCCGCCGTCGGGTGGGACGAGTTCTCGGGAGCCGCGCGCGCGACGGCGCAGCCGACGGGCGACGCCACCATCGGGTTCCCCGCCGTCGTGGACAACCTCTCGCTGATCTACAACAAGACGGTCTTCGACGAGGCGGGCGTCGAGTACCCGACCGCGGACTGGACCTGGGACGACTTCCGGGCCGCGGCCAAGGACCTCACCGACCCCGCGACCTCCACCTACGGCTACGGGTACTCGGTGTCCGGGTCCGAGGAGACGACCTGGCAGTTCTGGCCGCACCTGTGGCAGAACGGCGGCGAGATCCTCGACGAGACCGAGACCCAGGCGACCTTCGACTCGGCGGCCGGGGTGGAGGCGCTCACCCTGCTGCGCGACATGGCAGTCGAGGACGAGTCGGTGTACCTCGACCAGACGGACACCAAGTTCGGGCAGATCTTCGCGAGCGACCAGATCGGGATGATCACGTCGGGGCCGTGGACGCTGTACGACCTGGGGGTGGCCGGCACGGACTACGGCGTCGTGCCCCTTCCCGGGACCGATGGCAAGCACACGACGATCTCCGGCGCGGACCTGTGGGTGCTCTTCGATCACCAGGACGCCAACCGCGAGTACTGGTCGTACGAGTTCACGAAGTGGCTCACCGACCCCGAGCAGGACGTGCGCTGGAACGTCGTGTACGGCAACCTCCCCCTGCGCGAGAGCGAGATCGACTCGCCGGAGTTCCAGGCACAGGTCAAAAAGATGCCCGGGCTTGACGTGATGGCTGAGAACAGCAAGAACGCCACGATCCCGCGGCCCACCGTGCCCGGCTACGTGAACCTCTCCGAGGCGATCGGCACCGCCATCTCCGAGGTGCTGCAGGGGCAGGGCGACCCGGCCGAGGCACTGTCGCGAGCCGCGGACGAAGCGACGGCCGCCCTGGCGGACAAGTGACGGCGACCGACGTCGCGACGCGTCGGCCGGGCACCGTCCGGCCGACGCGTCGCCCCGGCCACCCCCGCCGGGTCAGGGACGGGCTCACCGGATGGGGGTTCGTCGCCCCGGCGACCCTCATCGTGCTGGGCCTGTCGATCTTCCCTGCGGTCTGGGCGTTCCTGCTCTCGCTGCAGGACTGGAACGGGTTCTCCACGCCTGAGGCGGTCGGGTTCGACAACTACCGCGAGATGGCCGCGGACCCGGACCTCGGCGGCGCAGCCCTGCACACCCTGCTGTACACGGCACTGTTCGTGCCCGCGTCGGTGCTGCTCGGGCTCGGCCTGGCCGTGGCGCTGAACCGGCGGATCGTCCTGGTCGGCCTGTACCGCACCCTGATCTTCCTCCCGTTCGTCGTGTCCGCCGCCGCGACGGGCATCCTCACGACCTACCTGTTCAACCCCCAGTTCGGGCTGGTCAACAACGTGCTGCGCGCCATAGGGCTGCCCCCGCAGGGCTGGCTGGAGGACCCGAACCAGGCGATGGTGGTCCTCGCGATCATGTCCCTGTGGGGCCAGGCCGCCTTCACGACGGTCATCTACCTCGCCGCGCTCCAGGACATCCCCGCCGAGCTCACCGAGGCAGCGCGCGTCGACGGCGCGAACCGCTGGCAGTCCTTCTGGCACGTGACGTTCCCGCAGCTCGCGCCCGTGACGGTGTTCGTGTCGATCTGGCAGACGATCCAGGCGATCCAGCTCTTCGACCTCGTGTACACGACCACCCGGGGCGGGCCGCTGGGAGCGACGGAGACGATCGTCTACTACCTCTGGACCTCGGCCTTCAAGGACCTCGAGTTCGGCTACGCGTCGGCGGTGGCCTACGGGCTGTTCGCCGTCACCCTCGCGATCACCATCGGCGTGACGATCTACTCGCGCCGCAGCACGGTAGGTGGATTCTGATGACCGTTCTCGCCACGCCCACCCGCCCGTCGTCGTCCTGGCCGCCGTCGGACACGCCTGCCGAGGAAGCGCCGCACAGCAAGCCCCGCAGGGGCTGGTGGCACCTCGTGCTGGTACCGGTCGCGCTGCTGTTCGCCACGCCGTTCGTGCAGATGTTCCTGACCTCGCTGACGCCGGAGTCGGAGATCAACCGGTTCCCGGTGCGCTTCTTCCCCTCCGAGCTGACCCTCGACGGGTACGCGAAGCTCTTCCGCGACACCGACGTGCTCCTGTGGACCAGCAACACCGTGCTCGTGTCGCTGGTCGCCGTCGGCTCGCACCTGGTGCTGTGCTCGCTCGCCGGCTACGGGTTCGCCCGGCTCAAGTTCCCCGGGCGCAACGTCGGGTTCTTCATGATCATCGCGACGATCATGATCCCGACGCAGCTCCTCATGGTGCCCACCTACGTGATGTTCGCCCGCGTGGGGATCATCGACACGCTCGCCGCGGCGATGGTGCCCTGGCTCGCGTCGGTGTTCGGGATCTTCCTGATGCGGCAGTTCTTCCTGTCGCTGCCCGTCGAGCTCGAGGAGGCGGCGCTGCTCGACGGCTGCTCCCGCTTCACGACGTTCTGGCGGATCATCCTGCCGCTCGCCCGGCCGGCGCTCGCGACCCTGGCGATCTTCACGCTCCTGAGCTCCTGGAACGACCTCGTCTGGCCGCTGATCGCCATCAACGACCCGAGCGCGTTCACCCTGCAGCTCGGCATCACCAACTTCCAGGGCGCCCGGCGCACCGACTGGTCGCTGCTCATGGCGAGCAACGTGGTGGCCACGCTGCCCCTGATCGTCTTTTTCGTCTTCGCCCAGAAGCAGTTCATCGCCACCATGTCGTTCACAGGAGTCAAGGGATGACCCAAGCCGAAAGCAGCGCCGCGGCGCCGCACGCACCGCTGCCCGTGGTGGTCGTGGGGGACGCGAACGTCGACCTCGTCCTGCGGGGCGACGTCGTGCCACGGTTCGGCCAGGCCGAGCAGCTCGCCGAGTCCGGCGACCTGGTGCTCGGCGGTTCGGCGAGCATCGCGGCCGCCGGCGTCGCGCGCCTGGGGGTGCCGACGTCGCTCGTCGCCCGCGTGGGCGCGGACACGTTCGGGACGTTCACGCTCGACGCGCTGCGCACCTGCGGCGTCGACGTCGCGCACGTCGAGACGGCGGACGACGAGCCCACCGGGCTGTCCGTGATCCTCTCCACGCCGCAGGACCGGGCGATCTTGACGGTGCCGGGCACCATCCCCACCCTGACGGGGGAGCGGGTCACCCACGTGCTGGACGGGCGGGCCACGGGGCCGGGCCTCGTGCACGTCGCCTCGTACTTCCTCCAGCCGGGCCTGGCCCGGGCGCTCCCGGACGTGCTCGCCCGGGCGCGGGAGCAGGGCTGGACGACCAGCCTCGACACCAACTGGGACCCCGGCGAGCAGTGGGCCGGGCTCGACGAGGTGCTGCCCCACCTGGACCTGCTGCTGCCCAACCGCAACGAGCTGCGCGCCATCGCGGGCGCCCTCGGTGAGCCGGCGGACCTCGACGACGTGGCGCTCGCCACCCGGCTCGCCCGCCGCGGGCCCCGGGTCGTCGTCAAGGACGGCGCGGACGGCGGATGGTCCGTGGGCACCGACGGCGACGTCGTGCGCGCGCCGGGTGTGACCGTCGACGTCGTCGACACGACGGGGGCCGGCGACAGCTTCGACGCGGGCTACCTGGCGGCGCTCGCGCACGGCGTCCCGGACGAGCGGACGCGCGTGCGCTGGGCGACGACGGCGGGCTCACTGTCGACCCTCGGCTCCGGCGGGACCGGCAGGCAGGCGACCCTCGGCGAGCTGGAGCGGGAGCTCGCGCCATGATCTCCGCGCTAGCCCTCAGCCCGTCGCTCGACGTCACCTACGTGGTCGACGAGCTGGAGGGGATCCAGCGTCCGCACTCCGTCCACCGCGTCCCCGGCGGCAAGGCGCTGAACGCGGCGCGCGCCGCGGCCGCGCTCGGTGCGCGGGTCTCCGCGGTCGCCGTGCTCGGCGCCGGTGTGGGACGGGACGTCGCCGCGGGAGCACGGGCCGACGGCGTCGACGTGCACGTGGTGCCGGGGGAGGAGCCGACGCGGAGCTGCATCTCGGTCTTCTCCCGGGCATCGGGGCAGCTCACTGAGATCTACGAGCGGGCAGTGCCGGTCTCCGCGAGCACGGCGACGCGTGCGCTGGACACCGCCGTCGAGCTGGCGGGGTCGCGCCCCGGCTGGTGGTTCGTCTCGGGCGGCCTGCCGGGCTCCGCCCCGGCCGGCCTGCTCGCCGACGTCGTGCACCGGCTGCACGACGCCGGGGCCCGGGTCGCCGTCGACAGCCACGGCCCGGCGCTGCGCGGCGCCGTCGGTGCGCTGCCGGACCTCGTGAAGGTCAACCGGGCGGAGGCGCTGGAGCTGGTGGGTGCTGGTGCTGGTGCTGGTGCTGGTGCTGGTGCTGGTGTCGGTGGTGCCGGTGCCGGCGGCGACCCTGCCGAGCCGTCCGTGCCCGAGCCGTCCGTGCCCGAGCTGCTCGCCGCCGTGCACGCGCTCACCCGGGGGCTGGTCGTCGTGACCGACGGCGCGGCGGGGGCGTGGGCGACGGACGGCGAGCGGGTCCTGCGGGCGCGGCTCGCGGGGCACACGGGAAACTTCCCGGTGGGCAGCGGCGACTCGTTCCTCGGCGGCCTGCTCGTCTCGCTCGACGGGGGCGACGACCTCGCCGGGGCCATGGCGCTCGCGACGGCGACGGGCACCGCCAACGCGCAGGTCCCGGGCGCGGCGATCCTCGACCCGGCCCTGGCCCGCCGCCTGGCGCGGGACGTCGAGGTCACCAGCGGCTAGGTGTACCGGGTCAGGACGTTGGTGGAAGTCCTGGGTCACAGCGTCCTTGGTCCGCTTCGAGAATGACCTGGGGTACCGAAACCAGCTGGAATCGGTACCCCAGGTCGTTCTCAAGGCGGACCTTCTTGCGCCCAGCTAGTCCGGGACCACCTGGACGTCCACGCCCTCCGCCTCGATCGCCGCGAGCGCCTCCGGGTCGGCCGAGGAGTCCGTGACGAGCACGTCGATCTCCGGGAGGTCGGCCACCTTGGCGAGGGTCACCCGGCCCACCTTCGAGCCGTCCGCGACGACCACCACGTGCTCGGCGTGCGCGAGCATCGCGTGGTTGGTGCGGGCCTCGGTCTCGTCGTGGGTGGTCGCCCCGCCGCGCACGCTGATGCCGTCCGTGCCGAGGAACGCCGTGCCGACGTTGATGGCGTTGAACGTGTTCTCCGCCAGCGCGCCGACGGCCTCGAACGAGCTGGACCGGACGAACCCGCCGGTCATGATCACCTTCAGGTTGCTCCGCGAGGCGAGTTCCGTCGCCGTCGTCAGCGCGTTGGTGACGATGGCGAGGTCGGGGCGCGTGGCGAGCTCCCTCGCGACGGCGGCGGCGGTGGTGCCACCGCTGATGGCCACGGAGTAGCGGCCGGCGGGCAGCAGGCCCGCGGCGTGCTCGGCGATGCGGACCTTCGCGTCCCGGAACCGGTTGTCCCGCAGCAGGACGGGCACCTCGGTGGTGGGGTCGAGGGCGCGCACGCCGCCGTGGGTGCGCACGAGCAGCCCCTGCTCCTCCATGGCCGCGAGGTCGCGCCGCATCGTCGCGGACGACACGGCGAGCTCCCGGACCAGGTCGGTGAGCCGCGTGGTGCCGTGCTCGTTGACGTACGTCAGGGTGCGCATCATGCGCTCGGTGCGCTTGTGCGAGATGGCGCGTGGTGCCGATTCCGCCGTGGTCGCCATGCCGTTCCCTTCTCGAACCGCTCACTCAAACTGATCGGTTACCACCAATTCTGATCGTATTCTTGCACATCTCGCGCGGGCGCCCTGATGATCGACGGCATGGTCAGCATCGCGTTCATCGGCGCCGGGAGCGTCGTCTTCACCCGGCAGCTCGTCGCCGACATCCTGCGCTTCCCCGAGCTCGTCGAGTCCCGCCTCGTGCTCCACGACATCGACCCCGAGCGGCTCGACGTCGCCGAGGCGACCGCGCGCCAGGTCAACCGGCAGCTCGGCGGTCGGGCGACCGTCGTCGCGGCGCTCGACCGCCGGACGGCGCTCGACGGCGCGGACTTCGTCATCAACATGATCCAGGTCGGGGGAGTGGACGCCACCGTCGCCGACCTCGAGATCCCGGCCCGCCACGGGCTGCGCCAGACGATCGGCGACACGACCGGCGTCGGCGGGATATTCCGCGCGCTGCGGACGTTCCCCGTGCTCACGGCCCTTGCGGCCGACATGCGCGAGCTGTGCCCCGACGCGTGGCTGCTCAACTACACGAACCCGATGGCGATGAACGTCTGGTGGCTGTCCGTCGTCGCCCCGGAGCTCAAGGTCGCCGGCCTGTGCCACAGCGTCTACTGGACCGCGCACGACCTGGCGGAGCTCGTGGGCGTCCCCGTCGAGGAGACCCGCTACCGCGCGGCCGGCGTCAACCACCAGGCCTGGCTGCTCGAGTGGGAGCACGACGGCAAGGACCTCTACCCGCTGCTGCGCGAGCGCATCGCCGCAGACCCCGAGCTGGAGCGCCGCGTGCGCGTCGAGATCTTCCGGCGCCTCGGCTACTACCCCACGGAGACGAGCGAGCACTCCTCGGAGTACCTGTCATGGTTCCTGCGCTCGGACGCGCAGATCGACCGCTACCGGCTGGAGCCGCTCGAGTACGTGGGGATCAGCCGCGAGAACCTCGCCGAGCTCGACCGGGCGAAGCGGACCCTCGCGGCCGGCGGCGAGCTCGAGCTCGAGGACGGCGCGAGCGAGTACGCGCCGCAGATCATCCACTCCCTGGTCACCGGCACGCGCCGCGAGGTGCACGTCAACGTGCCCAACCGCTCCCTGATCGACAACCTGGGGCAGGACGCCGTGGTCGAGGTGCCCGCCGTCGTCGACGGGTCGGGTATCGCACCGGTCGCGATGGGGGCGCTGCCGATCCAGTGCGCCGCGGTCAACCAGGCGTACGTCTCGGTCGGGCGGCTCACGGTCGAGGCCGCAAGGACGGGCGACCCGCGCCTGGTCCGCCAGGCCGCGCTCCTGGACCCGAACGCGTCCTCCACGCTGAACCCCGAGCAGATCTGGGCGCTGTGCGACGAGCTCACCGCCGCGCACGGCGACCTGCTGCCCGAGGCGCTGCGCGCTCCCGTCCCGGCGAGCGCCCTGTGACCCTCGCGGCGACGGGTGCCCTCGTCGCCGACGCAGTGCGGGCCGAGAGCGCGGTCCTCGCCTTCAACGTCATCACGCTCGAGCACGCCGAGGGCATCGTCCTGGGGCTGGAGGCCGCCGGCCTGCCGGGGATCCTCCAGGTCAGCGAGAACGCGGTGCGGTTCCACGGCGGGCGGATGGCGCCGCTCGTCGCGGGCTGTCGGGAGGTGGCGGCGTCGGCGGGCGTGCCGGTCAGCGTGCACCTCGACCACGTGCAGGACGTCGACCTGGCCCGGTCGGTCGTCGCGACCGCGTGGCAGCTCGGGATCTCGTCCCTCATGGTGGACGCCGCGCACCTGGAGTACGAGAAGAACGTCGCGACGACGACGGAGCTCGCCGAGGCCGGTCATCGCACGTCGCTGTGGATCGAGGCGGAGCTGGGCGAGATCGGCGGCAAGGACGGTGCGCACGCTCCAGGGGTGCGCACCGACCCGGACGAGGCGGCGTCGTTCGTGGCGCGCACGAGCGTCGACGGCCTCGCCGTCGCCGTGGGCAGCTCGCACGCGATGACCACCGCGACGGCGGAGCTCGACCTCGACCTGATCGCCCGCCTCGCGGACCGCCTCCCGGTGCCGCTCGTGCTGCACGGGTCCTCCGGGGTGCCGGTCGAGACGCTGCGCGCCGCCGTCGCGCGTGGGGTGCGCAAGGTCAACGTCGGCACCGCGCTCAACGTCGGCTACACGGCCGAGGTGCGCCAGTACCTCGCGGCCGACGGCGCGGTGACCGATCCGCGCAAGTACCTGACCCCGGCCCGCGACGCGATGCGCGACATGGTGACCCGGCTGGCGACAGATCTCCTCACCACCCGCTCTCGTTGAGCGCCGGCCAGGTGTGGGGTGGCGGTATCTGGCCCCACACCTGGCCCGGCACTCGACGACGACGGCAGTGGGTCAGGCGTCCCAGGCCTGCGTGAACTCGGCGAGATCGATACGGCCGTCCTGGTCGTGGTCGGCCTTGCCGAAGATCTCGTCGAGGTCCTTGTCGGTGGTCTCCTCGCCGCGGGTGGCCATGGCCTGGCGGAACTCGTCGGCGGTGATCCGGCCGTCGCCGTCGCCGTCGAACTCGACAAACGTGCGGCTGAGCTCGTCGTTGGTGGTCATGGGCAGTACCTCCGCGATGCCGGGAACAAAGTCGGGGAGTATGCAACCACACAACGGCCGTGTGGTGGCGCCTCGAATGTCGGCTGCTGTCCGATACGGTGCGGCGTGCCACTCGTCGACGCCCGGAGGACCACACCATGAGGTTGTATGCGGCCGCACCGGCCCGAGGTGCCCGTCAGGTGCTGGGCGACCTGCTGCTGGTCGCCTGGATCGCGGCGTGGGCCTGGGCCGGGCGCGAGGTTCACGACGTGACCCTGACGCTGGGACGGCCGGGGCTCGCGACGGCGTCGGCGGCCGACGAGATGGCGGGCCGCTTCCACGACGTCGAGGGGCGGATTGGCGGGCTCCCGGCCGTTGGGGACGACCTGGCCGCACCGTTCAAGGGGGCGGCTGACGCGGCCGAGAGCCTGGCGGCCGCCGGGCGCTCCCAGGCCGAGACGGTGGCCGACGTCGCGCTGCTGGTCGGGATCGCGGTGTTCCTGATCCCCGTGCTGCTGGTGGCCGTCCTGTACGTGCCGTTCCGCGTCCGGTTCGTGCGCCGCGCGGGCGCGGCCCGACGGTTCGCGGGCGCCGACCCGGAGCTGCTGGCGCTCCGCGCCCTCGCCAACCAGCCGTTACGGACCCTGACCCGGATCACGGACGACCCGGTCGGCGCATGGCGCGCCGGCGACCCCGAGGTTGTGCGGACGCTGGCGGATTTGGAGCTGCGCACCCTAGGCCTGAAGCGTTGAGTGCTGGGTATTTGCCCCTCCGCGCGCGGTATGAGGAGCAAAAACCCAGCACTCAACGGTCCGGGGAAGTGTGCTCAGCCGGTGATCAGGTTGACGAGCGTCTCGATGCGCTCCTGCTGGTGCGCGGCGGGGAAGCGCCCGGCGCGCCGTAGGGCGACGAGGCCGTGGACGGCGCCCCAGAGGACCTCCGCCGTCGTGGGGACGTCGGCGGGCGGGTTGTCGAGGTGACGCAGCGTGTCCTCGATCGCCTCGAACCCGGCGCGTACGACCGCCGGCGTCTCGTCCGACGCGAACCGCACGAGCACGGGAAGCAGGAACATGGCGTCGTACGTCGCCGGGTGACGTTCCGCGAAGTCGAGGTACGCGGTCACGAGCGAGCGGACACGCTCGACGTCGCCACCCGCGTCACCTCCTGTGTCACCGAGCGTCGACGGCGCGAGCGCGGTCGCCAGCTCCTCGAAGCCCTCGAGCGCGACGGCGGTGACGATCTGCGTCCGGCCCTGGGGGAAGTGCCCGTAGAGCACCGGCTGGCTGTACTCGATCGCGTCCGCGAGGCGGCGGGTCGTCACGGCGTCCCACCCCTGCTCCTCGGCGAGGGCGCGGGCCGCTCCGACGATCCGCGACCGGCGTTCCTCGAGCTGGCGGGCCCGGCGAGCTGCCGCTGGAGACGTCATGCGGGCAACTCTAGCATTGCTAGCCGAGCACTGATATGGTGCCTAGCACTGCTAGCATCTAGCAGTGCTAACCCGGCGGTACGGACTCGTGGAGGAGCGCGTCATGGAGTGGTTGTCGATCGTCGCCGTCGTCGTCGTCGGGCTGATGGTGGGGGTGGAGCTGTCGGTCGCGTTCGTCATGAACCCGATCTTCGGCCGCCTGCCCCAGGAGGCCGGGATCGCCGCCCGCAGCGACGGCGCGCGCATGCTGGGAAGCGTCATGCCGTTCTGGTACATCGGCTCGACGCTGCTCGTCGTCGGCACGGCGCTGGCCGGGCCCGCGGCTGCGGGCCCGGCCTGGATTGCGGTGGCGCTGCTGCTCCTCAGCGTGGTCATGTCCGTCACGCTGCTGGTCCCGATCAACAACCGGTCGAAGGTGTGGACCCCCGAGACGGTTCCGGCCGACTGGCGCGTGCAGAAGAGCCGGTGGGACCGCCTGCACCTGGTACGGCTCGCCCTGATCGTCGCCGCGTTCGTGCTCGTGACCGTCGCCGCCACGAGGTGAGGCGGGCGCGGCTCCGCGCCCGCCCGGCCTCAGTCGACGCAGAACTCGTTGCCCTCGATGTCCTGCAGGGTGATGCAGGACTCGTTCTCCTCGTCGGCGTACTGCGTCAGCACGTGCGTCGCGCCGAGCGCGATCAGCCGTGCGGCCTCGGCCTCGAGCACGGCAAGCCGCTCCGCGCCCACGAGCCCGGCGCCGGCCCGCACATCGAGGTGCACCCGGTTCTTGACGATCTTGCCCTCCGGCACACGCTGGAAGTACAGGCGCGGACCGACTCCCGTCGGATCGACACAGGCGAAGTCCGCGTCCCGCTGCTCGGGCGGCAGCGAGCTGGTGTACTCGTCCCAGGAGGCGAACTCCTCGGGAGGCGGCGGAACGACGTACCCCAGGACCTCGCACCAGAAGCGGGCGACCCGCTCCGGCTCGGCGCAGTCGAAGGTGACCTGGAAATGTTGGACCTTTGGCATCGGGTCACCATAACGACCGGTGCCGACCTCGTCATCGAGATATCGCGTCCGCCAGCAGCCGGGCCAGGTCGGCCGGCCGCGTGAACATCGGCCAGTGGCCCGAGTCGATGTCGACCAGGTCGACGTGCTTGGCCCGCGCGAGCTCCGGCACGTCGCCGGCGTCGATCCACTGCCGGGCCTGGGCGGCGCTGAACTCCGGGCACACCACCACGACGGGAACGTCGAACCGCCGCTCGTCGGCCAGGTGCACCACGCCGCGGGCGACGCCCTCGGGCACGGGGACCGCCGCGTCCGCGAAGGTCTGCTTGACGGCGTCGGAGAGGTCGGCGGAGTCCGGCCCCTCGAAGGGTCCCCAGCCGGGAAACGGCATGACGCCGTCCGTGATCTCGAACAGGTCGGCGTAGAGCTTGCCGTCGTCCCAGGGGAAGCCGCCGACGAGAGCCACCCCGGCCACCTGCTCCGGACGCGCGTCGGCAGCGAGCCAGGCCAGCGTGCACGCGGCAGAGTGCCCGACGACGAGCGGCTTCCCGTCCGCCGCGTCGATCGCCGCGAGCACTGCCGCGACCTGGTCGTCGAGCGTGGCCGACGTCGAACCGTCCCCCTGACCGGGAAGCGCGACCGGCACGGGGTGGTGCCCGAGCGCCTCGAGCTCCGGCACCACGTCGGCCCAGGCGGACGTGTCGAGCCAGAGGCCTCCGACAAGCAGGATGTCCATGGTGTTCCTTCCGTGGTCGTGCGGCAGAATGCCGATGCGTACCACGGTAGAGCCAGTTCCGGACGTTCTACTTCCGGATCGTCCCGAACCGTGCAGGTGCGATGAATTTCGCTCGCCCGCTCGTCTGATCTGCCAGAAGGCCCGCGGACCGCGTGGCCACCACGACAAGGAGAACTGCGCATGAGCACCATCGTCGCCACGCACTTCGTCTCGCTCGACGGCAAGGTCGACCCGACCGGCGGAGACCCCGACCTGCACGACACCGCGTGGACCTATCGGACGGTCGCCCCCGCACCCGAGTCCTACGAGCTCAAGAGCCGCGAGCAGGAGGAGGCGGGCGCGCTGCTGCTGGGCCGCGCGAGCTACCAGATGTTCGCGCCCGTCTGGCCCGACATGGACGAGTTCACGCGGTACAACACGCTGCCCAAGTACGTCGTCTCCACGACGCTCACCGACGACGACCTGACCGACGGCTGGGGCGAGACCACCATCCTGCGCTCGTTGGAGGACGTCGCACGGATCAAGGAGTCCGACGTCGGCGAGCTCCAGGTGCACGGAAGCGTGTCGCTCACCCGAGCGCTCGCCGACGCCGGCCTCGTCGACGCCTACCACCTGCTGGTCTTCCCGGTGCTCCTGGGCCAGGGCAAGCCGCTGTTCAGCGACGCCGACAAGGCGGCCCAGCAGCTCCGGCTCGTCGAGCACGAGGCCTACCGGAACGGCGTCCAGAAGCAGGTCTTCGAGGTGGTGCGCTGACCGGCCGCGCCGGCCGCGCCGGCCGCGCCGGCCGACCGCGCCGGCCGGCCGGTCAGCTCACGTCGCCCCGCCAGGCCCCCGTCTCGGCACCGCGGGACTCGATGAACTTCTTGAACCGCTCGAGGTCACCCTCGACGCGCCGGTCGTCGAAGTTCAGCGCACTGCCCACCTTCTCGGTGGCGTTGCCGGGCTCCCAGTCCATCTGCACGGTGACCCGGGTGCGGGCGGCCTGGAGCTTGTGGAACGTCACGACACCGGCCTGGTCCGGACCGGTCCGGCTCGTCCACGCCACCCGCTCGTCCGGGTGCTGCTCGGTGATCTCGGCGTCGAACTCCCGCTCGACCCCGCCCACCTTCGTCGTCCAATGGGTGTGGGTCGGGTCGAGCTGGCGGACCTCCTCGACGCCCTCCATGAACCTGGGGAACTCCTCGAACTGCGTCCACTGGTCGTAAGCGGTGCGCACGGGGACTTCCACGTCGATCGACTTCGTGATGCTGGCCACGAGTCTCTCCTTTCGTTGGCGTGTCACCACCGTGACCTGGGCCCGGCCCACTCGCGCGTCGAGGGCATAGCCTGCTGAGGTGCCGTCCGAGACCAGCCCCACCGCACGCGCGCTGCGCACCCTGGAAGTCCTGCAGACCCGCCCCGGCACGACGGCGAACGAGCTCGCGGAACGGCTGGGCGTCACGGAGCGGGCCGCCCGCCGGTACGTCGAGATCCTGCGTGAGGCCGGGATCCCCGTCTCGTCGACCCGCGGCCCGCACGGCGGCTACCGGCTCGGGCGCGGGACGCGGCTGCCACCCGTCACGTTCACGCAGAGCGAGGCGCTCGGCCTGGTCATGGCAGTGCTCGACAGCCACCCCGCGGCCGACGGCGACGACCGCGTCGACACCGCCCTCGGCAAGGTGATCCGGGCGCTCCCCGAGAACGTCGGCCGCCAGGCGTCGGCCCTGCGCGAGCACGCGTCCGCCGCACCCGACCGGTACGCGGCCCGCCCGGACAGCACCGTCACCAGCGAGCTCGTCGCAGCGATCGCGGCCCGACGGCGCGTGCTGGTCACCTACCGGGGCGAGTCCGGCAACGAGTGGGTCGCCGAGGTCGACCCGTGGGCCGTCGTCGTGCGCTACGGACGGTGGTACCTCCTGTGCCACTCGCACCGCGCCGGCGCGACCCGGACCTACCGCGTCGACCGGGTCGTCGCGGTCGAGCACACCGACCGCGGCTTCGAACCACCCGACGGCCTCGACCCCGTGCCGGCGCTCGAGGAGCACCTGGGCACCGGGTGGCAGTTCGCCACCCGTGTCATCTTCGACGCCCCGCTCGCCGACGTCGCCCCCTGGGTCGGTGCGCAGATGGGACGGCTCACGGCGACGGACGGCGGGTGCGTGCTGGTCGGCAGCACCCGCAACCCCGAGATGTACGCGCAGGAGTGGCTGGCGAGCGTGCCGTTCCCGTTCCGGGTGGAGGGCGGACCAGAGCTCCGGGCCGCCGTCGGGGCGCTCGCGGAGCGGCTGGCCGCCGCCGTGGCCGACTCCTGATGAGGCGGTGGCGGCCTCACGGTGGCCGTGGGTCGATGACTGCCGGGTCCTGTGGAAGCATTCCGCTCATGACCGCACGACGCGTGGGCATCATCTGGAACCCCTCCAAGACGACCGGTACGGAGCTCGAGTCCGCGCTCGAGAAGGCAGTCTCCGTTGCGAGCCCGGGCACGGAGGCCCGCTGGTTCGAGACGAGCGTTGACGACGCGGGCCAGGGCGCCGCCGCGGCCGCGATCGAGGCGGGCGCTGACGTGCTGGTCGTCGCGGGCGGGGACGGGACCGTGCGGGCGGTCGCCGAGCACCTCGCCGAGGCGGGCGGCGACGTCGAGCTGGGGATCGTCCCGCTCGGCACCGGGAACCTGCTCGCCCGGAACCTCGGAGTTCCTCTCGGCGACGCAGCCGCCGCCTTCACGAGGGCGCTCACCGCCGAGGCGCGGGCCATCGACGTGGGGTGGCTCGAGATCGACCTCGACGGCGGGACCGAGCGGCACGCGTTCGCGGTCCTGGCCGGGTTCGGGCTGGACGCGCACATGATCACCGAGACGGACGACGACCTCAAGGACAAGGTCGGCTGGCTCGCCTACGTGGAGTCGTTGGGCCGCGCGCTGTCCGCCAGCGACACCCTCGACGTCCGGATCACGGCCGACGACGAGCCGCTGGGTCAGGAGAGCGTGCACACGCTGCTGATCGGCAACTGCGGCACCCTCCAGGGTGGGATCAACCTCCTGCCCGACGCGGACCCCGCCGACGGTGAGCTCGACCTGCTCGTGCTGAGCGCGGACGATGCGGCGGGGTGGGCCGACACGCTGCGGAACATGGTCTGGGACAACGGCGTCAAGCGGCTCGCCACCGGCGGCGCCGTGGCCGAGAGCAGCGACAGTGCGACACATCTCCGGCTGCGCAGCGTGAGCATCGAGCTGCTGGAGCCGCGCGTCTTCGAGATCGACGGCGAGGACCTGGGGGAGACCACGCGGGTCGCCGTCACCGTCCAGCCGGGCGCCGTGCGGGTCCGCTGAGCGCTGTGCTGCCCGGTCGTGCACGGTGCACGGTGCGCGCGTTGCACGGGCCAGTGGCGGGAACATGCCTCAGGATGGGTCGCGCAGGGGTCATATCGAGAGCACGGGAGGCACCACGATGGCGCGCACGAAGCACACCGACCATGCCGAGAAGGCGGCGCACGGCGGCGGGGGCCTGAAGAAGCTGCTCACGCTGGTCGCGATCGCGCTGATGGCCGCTGCGGTCGTGAAGGAGCTGCGCACGCCGAAGGCAGAGCGCAGCTGGCACGGCAAGATCGCGTCGGTCGTCCCGTACGAGCTGCGCGTCCCGACTCTGGAGCGCGCCAGGGAACGGCTGTGGGACCCTACCGCCGAGCACGTCGTCGGACCCCGCGTGTTCGGCGTCGGGTGGAGCGTGAACGTAGGCAAGGCCGTCGCTGTGGTGCGGGGCAAGATCGGCGTCTGACCGCACCGGTCAGCGGGGCGGCGCGACCTCCAGGCCGTCGTCCGCCCTGGCCGGGTCGACGTCCGTGCCGACAAGGAACGGGCGCAGCAGGCCGGGGACGGCGGCGTCGGCGAGGGCGAGGCCGTCCTGCTGCGCGGCGTCGCGAACGGCGTACGCGCCCGGTCCCGCGGCGGTCGTCGCGACGACGGTGATCAGCCCGGCCCGGCGCTGCAGCACCGACTGCCGCACGGTCCAGCCCACGACGGCCCGCCGTTGCAGCGCCACCGTCGCTCGGCGGACCGTGCCGCTGCGGGCGACCAGGTAGCCGCCGGTGAGCGTGTGGCCGAGGGCGCGGTAGGCATCGAGCGCGAGCAGCACAGCCACTGGGACGAGCACCAGCGAGCTGATCCAGGCCACGTGCAGCAGCACCGGGGTGAGCAGGAGGCCGAGCACCACCAGGACCGCCTCGGTGGCGAGCACCGTGCCGAACGCCCAGCGCAGCCGTCGACCACGGGCGGCGGGCGGGTGCGGCGTGAGCTGCGCCGCCGTCGGCGGGTTGGACGGCTCGCGGAGCACACCGGCCGCCACCCGCTCGGCCACGTCCTTCGGCGCCACCGGCAGGAGGGTCCGGCTGTCGGTCTTGTCCTCCTCGCTCGTCGCGAGGCCGGTGGCGACGGCGTCGACCCGTGCTCCGCCGGCCAGACGGGCGGCGAGCGGTTCGACGAGCTCCACCCCGCGCAGCCGGGACTCCTCGAGCGAGATCGACCGGGTCGTCAGCAGCCCGCGCCGCACCTGCAGCGTGCCGTCGGCCTGGCGGTTCAGCGTGTGGTTCCACCAGGACTCGACCCAGAGGGCCACCGTCGCCACGCCCCCGACGAGGAGCAGCCCCACGGCGAGCGCGAGGGCGACGAGCAGCACCGGCGCGAGGCCGAACCACGACCCGACCGTGTCGATCACGCGGACCTGCAGCCCGAACCACTCGGCCACCTGGAGCGTGCCGCCGGCAGCCGCTGCGCCCAGCGCCGGGGTGAGGAAGGACAGCGGGGCGAACCGGATCCACCGGAGGTCGAACCGGGCCAGCGACCCGTCGCCGGCGTCTGCATCGTCCTGGCGCGCGGCATGCGCCAGCAGGGTGGCGCGCAGCGCGTCGGCGGAGGCACGGCGCAGCGGCCACAGGGTGACGGTGCCCTCGGCCCCGGCGTGCTCACCGGTGCCCACTCGCACGGTCACCACGCCGAGCACGCGCAGTACGGGGTCGGCGGTGAGGTCCACCGAACGGATCCGCTCCCTGCGCAGGGCGAGGCGCTTGCGGAAGATGACGCCGGTGTTGACGTGGAACCGTTCCGGGCCGACGTGGTAGCTGGTCACACGCCACATCCACTCGCCTGACGCCGCGCCGGCGGCGACGACCACCACGAACCCCGGCAGCACCCAGGCCAGCGCCGCACCGACCGAGGTGCCCACGGCCAGCCAGTACCCCGTGACGAGCGCGGCCCCGGCGGCGGGACCGGCGGTGTAGAGCGCGCCCGCGAGGAAGGCCCGGCGGTCCAGCCGCTCCCATGCGGCGCCGTCGGCGCTCAGGTCGCGTCCTCTGGCGTGGCCTGCGTGGCGGCCGTGAGATCGGCGGCGAGCGCGGCGGCCGTCTCGGCGTCGAGTCCCTCCACCTTCACGGCGCCCCTGGCGGACGCCGTGGTCACCGTGAGCGTCGCCAGTCCGAAGCGCTGCTCCAGGGGGCCTCGCCCGGTGTCGACGGTCTGGATCCTGGACAGGGGAGCGACCCGCCACTCCTGGAAGAACCAGCCGGTGCGGGTGTAGACGGCGTCGTCGGTGACCTCCCAGCGGTGGTGTCGGAACCACAGCCTGGGCAGGGTGAGGGCGGCGAGCGCCCCGACGACCGCCAGGACCACGGCGGGCCCGAGCAGCCACAGGCGGGCGGGGGCGATCAGCAGGCCAAGGACGCCGAGGGGGACGACGGGGACCGCCGTCAACAGCCAGAGCTGCAGCGACCACCATCTGACGGCGCGGGGGTCCACGGCATGCCGTGGCGGGCGCAGGCGCAGGGGAGGGCTCGGACTCTCGTCGATGGTCGGCGCGGTCACACCGCCATGCTCCCAAGCGCCGCGCGCCGCGGCAACGCCTTTCGACGTGCGCCGAACGGCGATGAGTCCGCGCGCCGACGGCGGTCTGTCCTGGACCGGGCCCCGTTCGAGGCGGCCCTGATCCAGGAGGAGCGCGCGCATGCACACCATCGAGGACTCCGCGGTGGCAGAGCCGGACATCCTGCACCCGGGCGATAGCGGGTTCGACGCGGCGCGCACCGTGTGGAACGCGATGGTGGACCACCGGCCGACCCTGGTGGTGCGCTGCCGAGGGGTCGGCGACGTGGTGGCGGCGCTGGCGCTGGCCCGGCGGGAGGGCCTGGAGGTCGGGGTGCGGTGCGGGGGCCACAGCGTCGTCGGGCACGGTGTTCCCGACGGCGGGCTGATGATCGACCTCACGCCGATGGGCGCCGTCCGGGTCGACCCGGTGGGCAGGCGTGCGTGGGTGCAGGGCGGTGCCCTGCTGGGTGCGCTCGACGCGGCGACGCAACCGCACGGCCTGGCCACGACGGCGGGCAACGTGTCGCACACCGGCGTCGGCGGCCTCACCCTGGGTGGCGGGATGGGCTGGCTGGCCCGGCAGCACGGGCTGTCGTGCGACAACGTCGTCGCGTACGAGGTGGTGACGGCGGGTGGTGAGGTCGTCCGCGCGGCGGCCGACGAGCGGCCCGAACTGTTCTGGGCGCTGCGCGGCGGGGGCGGCAACTTCGGCATCGTGACCGAGTTCGAGTTCCGGCTGCACGACGTCGGTACCCGCGCGCTCAGCGTCGAGCTCGACTTCCCCGTCGCCGACGCGGTGCCCGCCGTCGTCCGGTGGCGCGACCTGAGCGCGAGCGCCCCGCGAGCGGCGACGTACACCGCGGGCGTGCACGACGGCGTGGTGACGCTCGGCCTCGTGTGGGTGGGCGACCCCGGTGCCGGACGGGCGCACGCGGCGGAGCTCGAGGCGCTGGGCGCGCCGGTGGCCCGCCGGGTCGAGGAGCTGTCCTACCTGGACCTCCAGACCCGCGACGACAGCGCGCGCGGCCACGCGGTGCGCCGCTACTGGAAGGGCCACTACTTCCGCGAGCTGTCGCTCGGCGCGATCGAGGGGCTGCTCGCCACCGACCCGGGCGTGCGGGCCGGGCTCCAGGCCTACGGGGGCGCCATCGCCGACGTGCCGGGCCAGGAGGCCGCGTTCAGCCAGCGGGACGCCCGGTTCGAGTACGTCGCGGCCACCAGCTGGACCGACCCGTCCCAGGACGCGGCGCGGATCGCCGCCGCCCGGGCGAGCGCCGCCCGGCTGGAGCCTTTCGCCAGCGGGGTCTACGTCAACGTGCTCGCCGACGACGGCGCGGACGGCGTGCGGCGGGCCTACCCGCCCGAGAAGCTGGCCAGGCTCGCCGCCGTCAAGGCCGTCTACGACCCGGACAACGTCTTCCACCTGAACCAGAACATCCCGCCCGCGCAGCCGCCCGCGGCCGCGCCGGCGTCGTGAGGCGCCGACCGAGAACCGTTTCTCGTGCGAGTGCGGCAGCACCGGCACACGATGAACCCGAGGCCGGCCCGTCGAGCGCAGCCGGCAGCCCGCACGGAGGAGGCCGACATGTCCGCACCGCGCCCGCACCGCCAGCGCCCGCCGCGCGCCGTCGGCCCGCTCGCGGCAGCGGCGCTGCTCGCCGTGCTCGGCACCACGGGCTGCGCCACCGGGATCGGCGCGGAGGACGGCGCGGGGGCCGACGTCGACTTCGGGGCGTCGCCGTCGTCCGGCGGCACGCTCCAGGTGATGGGGTTCGGCACGGGCGACGAGATAGGCGAGGTGCGTCACGAGCGTGCGACCGAGGCGCTCGGCACCGAGGTCAAGCTGTCCGAGGGCGCGCTCGACCCGCAGGCGTTCCTGTCGGCCGCGGCCGCGGGCAACCCGCCCGACCTCGTCTACGCCGAGCGCGACCAGATCGGCACCTTCGCCTCGCGCGGCGCGATCCTTCCGCTGTCGGCCTGCGTCGAGGAGCAGGGGATCGACACCGCCGCGTTCGTCGACCCCGCGCTGGCCGAGGTGACCTTCGGGGACGAGCTCTACGGCATCCCCGAGTTCAACATGGTCCAGATCACCATGGCCAACGCCGACCTGCTCGCGGACGCCGGACTGAGCCTTGCCGACGTCGACGGGTCCGACCCGGACGCCGTCCTGGCCGCGGCCGAGGCCATGATGCGCCGTGACGGCGGCAAGCTGTCCGTCATCGGCGTCGACTCCAAGCTGCCGGAGTTCCTGCCGCTGTGGGCCAAGGGCCACGGCGCCGACCTCCTGTCCGACGACGGCCGCACCGCGCAGCTGGACGACTCCGCTGTGGTGGAGGCGCTCGAACAGGCCGTCGCCGTCTACGACGCCCAGGGCGGCTTCCCCGCGGTGAAGACGTACCGCGACTCGGCGGACTTCTTCGGCGCGGGCAACCAGTTCGCCACCGGGCAGCTCGGCACCATGGCGATGGAGCAGTGGTACGTCAACGTGCTGAACGAGAGCTCCCCGGACGCCCCGCTGGCGTTCGGCCCGGTCAAGGGACCCGACGGCGGCGTGCACGCCTTCGCGACCGGCTCCGCCTGGGCGATCCCGGTCGGGGCCGAGGATCCGGCCGCCGCCTGCGCCTACGCCGCCCGGATGACCGAGACCGAGGCCTGGACCGAGGCGGCACAGGCCCGGGCGGACGCGCGGGAGGCCGACGGCCTCGTGTTCACCGGCGTCCTGACCGGCAACGAGGAGGCGGACGCCCAGATCCGCGAGACGCTCGTGCCCGCCGACCCGCCCGCGCCGTGGGACGACGCCATCGACGCGATGTACGCGGCCAACGACCACACCTTCACACTCCCGGCCAACCCCGCCGGCGCCGAGTTCGAGACCGCCTGGCAGGACGCCGTCAACCGCGTCCTCAACGGCCAGCAGGAGCCCGCCGCCGCGCTGGCCCAGGCGCAGGAAGAGGCACAGTCCGCCCTCGACGAGGCGTGGGCTACGTGGGACGAACAGCAGTGACGACCGCACGTCCCAGCGCCCGCGCCCGCCGCGAGCGCACCGCGGGCCTGGCCTTCATCAGCCCCTGGATCCTCGGCTTCCTGGTCTTCACGGCCTGGCCCATCTTCTACAGCGGCTACCTCTCCCTGACCGACTACGACGTGCTGACCGACCCGTCGTTCGTCGGCCTGGACAACTACGAACGCATGGTCGACGACCCGCAGGTGCGCCTCGCGCTCTGGAACACCCTCCAGTACACGCTGCTGCAGGTGCCCCTGTACGTGCTGATCGCCCTCGCCCTCGCCCTGCTGCTGCACCAGGCCGGCCGGGCATCCGGATTCTTCCGCACCGCGTTCTTCGTACCCAAGATGACGCCGCCCGTCGCCGTCGGCGTGCTGCTGCTCCTCCTGTTCAACGGCGAGTACGGCCTCGTCAACGAGGCGCTCGGCGCCATCGGCATCGACGGGCCCAGCTGGACCACCGACCCTGACTGGATCAAGCCGGGCCTCGCACTGGTGAGCCTCTGGTCGGTGGGCGCCGCCGTCGTGATCCTGCTGGCCGCGCTCCAGGACGTGCCCGTCGAGCTGTACGACGCCGCGCGCGTCGACGGCGCCGGCTGGTGGCGCCGCACCCGGACCGTGACCATCCCCATGATCAGCGGCGCCCTGTTCTTCGTGACCGTGGTCAACACCATCGCCGCGTTCCAGATGTTCACCGAGGCGTACTCGGCCTACTTCGGCGCCGGGAACTCCACCTACTCCAACGACGCGGCGCTCTTCTACGTGATCTACCTGTTCCGCGAGGGCTTCGCCGAGCTCCACATGGGCTACGCCTCCGCGCTGGCATGGCTGCTGTTCGTCGTCATCATGCTGGTCACCGCCGTCCAGCTGCTCGTGTCCCGCAAGCTCGTCTACTACGAGGGGGAGCAGCGATGAGCGACCCGGTCCGCCGCCGGCGCTGGGTCCGGGCAGTGGTCGTCACCGCCCTGGTCGTCCTCACCATCGTCTTCGTCTACCCGCTGATCTGGCTCCTGTCGGCGTCGTTCAAGCCGCGGGCCGAGATCTTCGACAACCGCCTGGTGCCCCAGAACCCGACGTTCGAGAACTACCTCACCGTCTGGCAGTCCGCGCCCCTGGCCCTCTGGCTGGGCAACACGCTGGTCGTGACGGCGCTCGCGGCCACCGCGGTGACGGTCTCCAGCGCGCTGGTCGCGTGGGGGTTCGCCCACTACCGGTTCCGGGGGCGGGGGCCGCTGTTCGGGGTGGTGCTGGCGACGATGATGCTGCCAGGCGCCGTCACGCTCATCCCCACCTATCTCATCTGGCACCGGCTGGGGTTCGTGGGCACCACCGTGCCGCTGTGGGCGGGCAACCTGTTCGCCAGCGCGTTCTACGTGTTCCTCCTGCGGCAGTTCTTCCTCAGCCTCCCGCGCGAGCCCTTCGAGGCGGCCCGGATCGACGGCGCGAGCGAGTGGAAGCTGTTCTGGCTGGTCGCGGTGCCGCTGTGCCGGCCGGCGCTCGTGCTGACCTTCCTCTTCGAGGCACAGGCGTCCTGGACCGACCTGCTGCGCCCGCTGGTGTACCTGCAGGACGCGGCCACGTTCACGGTGCCGCGCGGGCTCAAGGCGCTGATCGACCAGTTCGGTCCGGGCGGCGAGTCGCAGTGGGAGGTGGTCGTGACGGCGTCGGTGATCACCACCGTGCCGATGATCCTGCTGTTCTTCGCGGGCCAGCGGTACTTCGTGCAGGGGATCGCGACGACGGGGTCGAAGGGCTGAGCGGGCCGGGCCGGGAGCTTGTCCCGGCCCGGCCCGGCCGCCCGCGTCAGCGGTGCCCGTCCCACCCCGTCCGCCGGGCGGTCGACCCGTCACCCAGGTCGGCGGTGAAGGAGGCGACCCACGCGAGCGACGAGTTCCAGTTGATCGTGATCTCGTTCACCGCCCACGCGCGGATGTCGTCGACGTAGCACCACTGGGGCAGGCAGCCCTCGAGCCACGCTCCGGAGACCGGGTCCTGGATGCTGGAGTTGGGTCCGCCGGAGACCGTCCCGCGAGGCGGGTTCGGCAGCTCCGGGTCGAGGCTGTGGGCGTACCAGCGGCTGTGCTGGTTGTGCGCGTCGACGGTGCCGTACCCCGTGACGTACGACATGCCGAGGACGTTGCGCCCCAGGAGGTAGTCGAGGCCCTCCAGCACCGACCGCGCGTAGACGCGCCGGCCCGTGAGGTCGAACGCGGTGGCGATCACCACCTGGTTGTTGAGCATCGAGCTGTTGGACCCCCACGCGTAGCGGCCGTCGGTCGGCGTGTAGGTCTGCCCGAAGGCCTCGCGCTCCTGGAGCGCGACGAGCTCGTCGGCGCCCTTGATGACCGACCGGCGCACCTGACGGCGGTCGGGCAGCCGGGACGGCACGGTGGCCAGGTCCAGGCGGGCCAGCGCGGCCACCGAACCCCAGTAGAAGCCGTCGGGGGAGAACACGTCGGCCCGGTGCAGCGGGCTGCCGGTCACGTCGCGCTCGTACGCCGCGGCGCCCGTCGTGAGGTACAGCTCCGCGGCGGCCCAGTAGAACTCGTCCTGGACGTCGGCGTCGGCGTACGGGCCGCCACCGGACTCGCCGTCCGCGCGCGGTGCGAAGAGGTCGGGGTGCCGCTCGGCCGCCTCGTACGCCGTGGTGGAGGCACGCAGCAGGTCGTCGGCGAACGCGGGGTCGATCTCGCGCCACAACCGCGCCCCCGTCGCGGCGACCGCGGCGAGGTTGAGCGTCGCGGCGGTGGACGGCCGGTGCAGGGCGCGCGCCTTCGGGTCGGCCGAGGGGAGCAGGGGCAGCCCCGTCCATGCCACGTCGTGCACCTTGTGGTGCGCCATGCCCGCGAGGGGCTCGCCCTCGGGCACCTGCATCTTGAGCATGAACTCGAGGTTCCAGCGGGCCTCGTCGAGGATGTCGGGCACCCCGTTGTCCCGCTCGGGCACGTGCAGCGTCGAGTCCGCGAGGGCTCCTTCGTCGACGACGTCCGCGTGCAGCGTGCGCTCGTAGGCGGACAGCAGCTGGTGGGTAGCGATCCCGCCGTTGACCACGTACTTGCCGTGGTCGCCCGCGTCGTACCAGCCTCCCGTGACGTCGAGCGTGTAGTCGCAGGTCCAGCCGTTCATCCACGGCGTCGGCTCCTGGCAGGGCACGGCGTTGTCGCCCTGGTTCGGTGCCACGCCCACGTGACCCGCCGGGCGCGCGTACTCCGGTCCGGCGACGGCCCCGTCGATGGCCACGCCCGAGCGGTTCGTGTAGAAGAACCGCATCGCGTCCGTCCGCAGGTCCTGGTAGATGTCCGCGTCGATGTCGAACGGATGGCTCACCAGGTCGCCCACGACCAGGCGCACCTGCGACGCCCGCTTGGTGTAGTGGGAGAAATTGATGGTGTGCACCGGCTCGCCCGACGACGGGTCGGTCCCGCGCGGCTTCGTCATGCCGCGCTTGAGCACCTTTCCGGTGTCCGACCGCAGGCTCCACCGCTGCGGCGTCGTCGCCGCGGTGACCACCGTCGCTCCCTTCGGGCCTCTCGGCAGGTAGCCGACCTGGTTGACCTTGACGGCCGGCCCGGTCTCCGGCACGTACTCGTACGGAGCGCCGGTCAGGCTGACGTCGTCGAGGCAGAGCGTGTACGCGCCGCCGCCGCCGAGCTGGAACTGCACGGTGTTGTTGACCGGGAGCTCCTGGTCGGGCGTGACGAACGTGTAGGTCGTGGTCGTGGCCGCCGTCCCGATCGTCCGGCCCTTGGCGAGGTAGGCGCCGCCGGCGGAGCCGTCGGTCGGCTGCACGACCGGCCGGATCGTGACCGCACGGTCCGCCCGTGCCGTGAAGGTGAGCGTGTACTCGGTCCCTGGCGCGAACGCGAGGTCGTTCTGCCCGACGATCGCACCCCACGGGTCGGCGACGTCGGGCACGTCGACGCACAGCTCACCGGTCGACACGTCCGGCGTCATCCCGGCGTTGGTCCACCACGGCTTGCTGCCCGTGTCGAACGTGCCGTTGAGCAGGATCTCCTCCGGCTCGGGTGTGGCTGCTCCTGCCGCGGGCACAGACCCGGCGGACAGCAGGACCACGAGAAGCGGCGCGACGGTGCGCCATTGTGTTCGGACCACGTTGTCCTCTCTCTCCTACTTTTCTCGGCCGCGCTCAGGGTGAGCCGCGGCGGCGATGAGACCTCACGCCGTGATGGCGAGCGTCTCGGGGCTCACGGGCGTACGGAACGTCCCGGTGCGGACCCAGGACTCGACCTCGTCCACCGCCGCGTCGCCGAGGCGCCGGAGCTCTCCGCCGACCGAGCCGGCGACGTGCGGTGTGAGGACGACCCCGGGGTGGTCGTACAGCGGTGAGCTCGGCGGCAGCACCTCCGGCTCGGTGACGTCGAGCACCGCGCGCACCCGGCCCGACACGACGGCGTCGGTGAGCGCGGCCGTGTCGACGAGCCTGCCGCGCGCCGTGTTGACCAGCACCGCGTCCGGTCGCATCAGCGCGATCCGGCGCGCGTCGGCCAGGTGCCGGGTCTCTGGCAGGTCGGGCGCATGGAGCGTCACGACGTCGGACGCGCGGAAGATCTCGTCGAGGTCGACCAGGCGCGCGCCGAGCTCCCGGGCGGTCCGGCCGTCGACGTGCGGGTCGTGGAGCAGCAGGTCGAGGTCGAAGGCGGCCAGGTGGCTCAGGACCCGCCGGCCGATCCGGGACGCGCCGACGACCCCGATCGTCCGGCGGTAGTTCCCGGAGCCGGCGAACCGGGTGGGCCAGTCGCCGCCGGCGCGCTCCGCGCGATAGGCGGCCCGCAGCTGGTCCATCCGCTTGTTCGCCAGCAGGACCTGGGCGACGGTGTACTCGGCCACCGGTGTGGCGTTGGCGTCCGCCGCCGAGCTCACCGCGATGCCCGAGGCCCAGAACTCGTCGGAGAGATGGTTCTTCACGGTCCCGGCGGCGTGGACGACGGCCTCGAGGCGGCCGGTCGTCGAGGCACCCGGGGTGATCAGGGGACAGCCCCAGCCGGTGATCAGCACATCGGTGGTGCGCAGCAGCTCACGTGCCGCCGGGACCGCGAGGTCGGTGATGACCTCGGTGCGGACCTCCGCGAGCGACGCGAGCCGCCGCAGGGCGGCGTCGTCGAACAGCAGCGGTCTCAGGTCGGGGCGCATGGCGAAGGAGATCGTCCACGGTGTTGGTCGCGACATGGCCATCCTCGTCGTCGGGGTCGTCGCGACGATCATCGCGCCGTCCGCGCGATCGCTGACCGTACCCCCGGAAAACCGATCAAGACCGCTCACCACGGTGGGCTCAGCGGGACGGCGGCGCGGTCGAGCGCCGGGGCACGAGGCGCGGCACGAGCCGGACCCGCTGGGTCGCCGGACGCCGGCCCGCCACGATGCGCTGCGCCGCGATGGAGACGGCGAGGCGCCCCACGTCGTGCTTGGGTGGCGCCACCGCGGTGAGCGGGACGGAGCCGAGAGCCGCCAGGACGTCGTCGTAGGCGACGATCGACAGGTCCTCCGGTACCCGGGTGCCGCGTTCGAGGGCGAGGCCGAGGAGCGCGACGGCGTCGTCGTCGGAGTGGACGATGAGCGCGGTGGTGCCCGTGGCCAGGCACTCGTCGATGATCGACTCGAGTGCCGCGTTGCGCCGCGACAGGTCCTGCTCCTCCACGACGAACCGCACCGGCGGGAACGGGGCCTGCAGGCGCTCGCGCGCGGCGATGGCGCTCTCGAACCCGTCGACCAGGCGGATCGACGTCGGGGTGGAGGCGCGGACCGCCAGGGCGACCCGCTCGTGGCCCTCCCGAGCGAGGTGGTCGAGCGCGACCGCCACGCCGGCCTCGTGCTCGGACCGGACGTAGTCGATCGTCTGGGTGTCGCACTGCCGTTCCACGAGCACTACGGGCTTGTCCATCGTGCCGTACCAGGAGGGCATCCGCGCGTCCGTCGGACGTGCCGTGGCGATCAGGAGTGCGTCGACGCGGGCGCGACGCAGGCGCTCGACGATCCGGGCCTCCTCGGTCTCGTCGTAGTAGGACGTGGCGAGGACCAGCCGGACCCCCGAGTCGCGCGCACCCTGCCGGGCACCGGCGAGGATCTCCTGGAAGTAGCCGTGCCCGGACGGGACGACCAGGCCGACCACGCCGAGGCGGTGGCCGTCGTCGGCGTCGGTGGGGATCAGCACGCCGCCGCCGTGCACCCGCTGGAGCTTGCCCAGCCGGGCGAGGGCCGCGACGTCACGCCGGGCGGTGACCAGCGAGACGCCGAACCGTTCGGCGATCTCCTGCACCCGCACCGAGCCGTGCAGACCGAGATCCGTCAGGATCGCCGCACGCCGTCGTGCGACCAGCTCTCGCTCACCAGCGTTCATCGGGGCTCCTGTCGTCCAGTGTCGTCCAGGTCTGACAGCACCGTCGGACGCACCGCCGGACACCGGCCACTGTGCCGGACGGCGGACGTACGTCGCAGGTCGTGTCGAGCGAACCGATCATAATCGATCACCGCTGCCTGCCTCAGCCCTTGACGGCTCCCTGCATGATGCCGGCCACGAGCTGGCGGCCGACGACCGCGAACACGACCAGGAGCGGCAGCGTGACGAGGAATGCGCCGGCCATGATCAGCGAGTAGTCGTCGCGGTAGCCCGCCGTGAGGTTCTGCACGGCGATGGGCAGGGTCGGATTCTGCGACCCGAGGACGATCGAGGGCCAGAAGAACATGGTCCACTGCATCACGAAGACGAACAGACCGAGCATCGACGCCGCCGGCAGGGCCGCCGGCAGGGCGATGCTCCAGAAGGTGCGGATCATCGAGGCGCCGTCGACCCGGGCCGCCTCGACGAGCTCGAACGGCAGCGCCGAGTCCAGGTACTGCGTCATCCAGAACACACCGAACGCACTGACCAGCGCCGGGACGATGACCGCCTGGATCTTGCCGATCCACGACAGCTCCGACATCAGGATGTACATCGGGATGACGCCCAGCTGCGTCGGGACCGCCATGGTCGCGATGACGAACACCAGCAGCGCGTTGCGCCCGCGGAAGCGCAGCTTCGAGAACGAGAACCCGGCCAACGTCGAGGTCAGCACGGTCGCGAGGGACACCACCACGGCGATGATCGTGGAGTTCGTCAGCGCGAGCCAGAAGTTGATCTGGCTGGAGGAGATGACCTCTGCGAACCCCGCGAAGATGCTCGCGTCCGGCAACAGCTGCGGCAGCGCACGCTGGGAGATCGATACCTGGTCCGATGAGCCGAGCAGCAGCGTGTAGTACAGCGGGAACGCCGAGACCACGAGCACGCCCGCCAGGATCAGGTACGTGAGCCGGCCTGGCCGGCGCACCATCGAACCGGGGCTGTACTGCTGCTTGCGTACCTGCCTGCGTTCCTGCCTGCGGGCGGCCGCCCGCGCGGCTCCCTCGCCGGCGCCCTGCGCGGTGGCCGCGACCGAGCTCATGAGGTCCTCCCGTCCGTCGTGCTGGTGGTCGTCGTGCTCTTGGTCGTCGTGGTGGTCGTCCGGGTGCCGCCGGCGGAGCGCGCGTCGGCGAGCATCCGGCGGGTCACGGAGCGGCTGACCTTCGATGGTCTCGGGGCCGACGACGCGATCCGCCGGCTGAGCAGGAAGTTGCCGATCCCGATCGCGAGGATGAGCACGAACAGCATCCACGCCACGGCCGCCGCCCGTCCGAAGTCACGCTGGTTGCCCCAGGCGACGTCGTACATGTAGAGCACCGTCGTCATCCACTGGCGGTCCGCACCGCCGAGACCTGAGGCGTCGAACAGCAGCGGCTCGTCGAAGACCTGCAGGCCACCGATGCTCGCGGTGATGATCACGAACATGATCGTCGAGCGGATCTGCGGCACCGTCACGGAGAAGAACTGGCGCACCGGCCCCGCTCCGTCGATCGTCGCGGCCTCGTACAGGTCACGGGGGACCGCCTGCATCGCTGCGAGGAAGATCAGGGCGTTGTAGCCGGTCCACCGGTAGTTCACCATGGTCGCGATAGCGACATGGCTGGCCAGACGGTCCTGGTGCCAGCCGACCGGGGCGATTCCTATGCTGCCGAGGAGCTCGTTGATCAGCCCGAACTGGTCCGCGAACAGGCGTCCGAAGATCAGCGACACCGCGATCGGCGCCACCACGTAGGGCACGAGTACGCCCATCCGCCAGAACGTGGCATGCCGGATGTTCTGGTCCAGCAGGGCCGCCAGCGTGATCGCGATGATCACCTGGGGCACCGCCGACAGCAGGAAGATCGACAACGTGTTGCCCAGTGACTTCCAGAACACCGGCTGGCCGAGCACGTCGGCGTAGTTCTGCCAGCCCACGAACTCGCCCTGTCCGCCCAGCAGGTTCCACTCGTAGACCGACACCACGGCCGTGTACACGAGCGGGAAGAGGCCGGTCAGCCCGAACAGGACGAAGAACGGTGAGATGTAGAGATAGGGGGAGACCTTGACGTCCCACCGGCCCAGCCTCTGCGAGAGGCCGAGCCTGCGGGGCGCCGGGGACCCAGGTGGTGCGAGGCCCGTCGCGGGCTCCGCCATGTCGAGTGCGGCCATGTCGTCTTCCTCTGGGGATCGTGGCGGGGAGAACTGCGCGACCTATTCGAGGCCGAGGGCGTCGAATGCCTCGATCGACTTCTCCCACGACTGCTCGGGGTCCGCGTCCGCGGTCTCGACCCGTTCGAGCCCCTGCTGGACCGTCTGGTGGATCGCGAAGTAGTTCGGTCCCTTGAACGGGTTGCTCTCGATCGCCTCGGCGCGGTTCGAGAAGATCTCGCCCACCGGGGCGTCGTTCATGAACTCGTTCACGTGCGACTGGACCTCTTCCGACTGCTGCGCCTCGACCTGTGACGGGAAGTTGCCCGCCTCCTCGAAGGCGGCCGTCTGCTGCTCGGGTGCGGTCAGCCAGGCCGCGAGCTCCGTGGCCTCCTCGATGTGCGAGCCCGACGCCGGGACGGTCAGGAACGACCCACCCCAGTTGCCGCCCCCGCCGGGGAACACGTCGGCGATGTTCCAGCCGTCGACACCGCCCGAGTTCGACTCGATGGAGCCGGTCATCCACGCCGGGCACAGCATCGTGGCGAACGCGTCCTTCTGGAACCCGGTCGCCCAGTCCTCACCCCACTGCGCGAGCCCGGCCGACAGCCCGGCGCGGTCCTGCTCGACGATCGTGTCGAACAGCTCCTTGATCTCGGTGTTCGTGGCGAGGGGCTTGGGCGTTCCGTCCTCGTTCTCGTAGGCCTGGTCGACCTGGTTGACCAGGCCCTGATAGGTGGCCACGCCGGAGTCGTACCAGGCGGCGTCCGAGTTCTCGACGAAGTCCGCGCCGGCCGCGAAGTACTCGTCCCACGTGGCGTCGTCGCCGCCGAGCAGCTCGGCGACCTGGTCGGGCTCCGATGGAAGGCCCGCGTGCTCGAGGAGGTCCTGGCGGTAGCAGACCGCCTCGGGACCGATGTCGGTCCCGTAGCCGATGAGCTTGCCGTCCGGGGTCGTGGCCTGGGCCACCTTCCAGTCCATCCAACGCCCCTCGAGCTCCGGGTCGGCCAGGTCGGTGAACAGGTCCGGGTACTGCGCGAGCTCACTGATCCAGTCGACCTCGATCGCCTCGACGTCGGCCAGACCAGCGCCCCCGGCGGCCAGCTTGGTGGTCAGGTTGGTCCGCGCGTCCTCGGCGGAGGCCGCGTCGATCAGCTCCACGGTGATGTCCGGGTGCGTCTCGGTGTAGCTCGCGAGGAGCTCGTCGGTGTACCCGAAGTTGTTGAAGGTCGCGACGGTGAGGGTGATGGGCCCGTCCTCGGCGGGCTCACCACCGTCGGACGCCCCACAGGCAGTGAGAGCAAGGACGGTGAGTGCGGCGCCAGCCGTCATGGTGACGGCGCGGCGGGCAGGCGGGGTGCTTCGCACGGTGACTCCTTTGTCTGTTTCGAGAGGCCGGGGTGCGACGGCGACCTGTCGGCGGAGTGCCTCGAAGGGTCGGCGTGACGGACTCGCGTACTTGGAGCAGATCGTTGTTCCCGCCGCCGGGAACGTCAATGAGCGCCCGGGGGGACGGGCGCTCGCAGCACGGAGAACCGGCTGTATTCCGCGGTTTCGACGGCCGCTCGGCAGGGTGAGCGACGTGATCGATATTGATCGGGACCGGACCTGATCGCAACCGGGCGCCGACGTCTGCCGACGACGGGCCGAAGGGGGTCAGCGGCGGTTCGCCCGCAGGATCTCCTCCTGGTACGGGGCGACGACGTCCCCCGAGACCCGGCAGTCGAGCAGCAGGAAGCGACGATCGGTCTGTGGCTCGGACGCCCAGCGGGCCAGGCGGTTCAGGTCGGCCAGTGAGCGGACGACAACGCCCTCCGCGCCGACCGCCGACGCGAGCGCCGCGAAGTCGGTCTCGGGGATGAGCATCGGCTCCTTCGTGATGCCCTGCCGTCCGTACACGTGCACCTCGGCGCCGTAGGCGGCGTCGTTCCACACGACGGCGATGCCGCGCCCGCCGGCGGTGCGCACGGCGGTCTCGAGGTCGGCCAGCGCCATGAGCCCGCCGCCGTCGCCGGTGGTGAGCACGACGGCGTCGTCGGGGCGGGCCGCGGCAGCGCCGGCGACGCTGGGGAAGCCGAGGCCGATGGACTGGTAGGCGGTGCCGACCATGACCATGCGGTCGGGGGAGGCGACCGGCCAGTACATGTTCGCCCAGCCGATGAAGTGCCCGCCGTCGGACACGACGACGCGGTCGGCGGGCAGCAGGCTCGCGAGGCGGTGCGCGACGGTGCGCGGGTCGAGGCGCCCGTCGGGCGCGATCCCGTCCGCCGGGCCGGTCTCGTAGCGGCGGGCTCCTGCGACGTCCACGGACTCGCGCCACCCGGAGGGCTTGGCGCCGAGGGTGCGCAGCTCGTCCATCAGGATGCGGGTCACGAGCGCTGCGTCGCCGCGGACGAACCCGCCGACGTGCCGGTGCGTCGCGGCGGGCGCCGTGTCCACCTGGACCACGCGTGTGCCCGGCGCGAACAGGTCACCGAACCGCATGGTGAACTGGTTGAGCGATGCCCCGACGACGACGGCGACGTCAGCCTCGCGCACGAGCTCCATCGCCCGCTCGGCGCCGAAGCCGCCCGCGACGCCGAGGTCGTAGCGGTCGTCGGGAAAGACGCCGCGGCCCAGCGCTGTGGTCGCCGTCAGGGCTCCCGTCGCCTCCGCGAGGTCGCCGAGCGCGCCGCCCGCGCCGGCGAGCCAGGCGCCGCGGCCGGCGAGCAGCAGCGGCCGGTCGGCGGTGGCGAGATGCTTGGCGAGGTCGGTGATGGCTGCGGCGTCGAACGGGCCCGCCGGGGCCATCGGCTCGGGGAGCGCGGGCTCCGGCGCGTCGGGGATCGGGCCCGCCTCCAGCGCGGCGACGTCGTAGGGGATGGCCAGCACCACGGGCACCCGGTAGGTCAGGGAGTGCTCGATGGCGATGACGCTCGTGGCCGCGGCGTCGGCGCGGCCGACGGTATAGGTCCGGGCGCCGACGGCGGCCGCGAGTGCGATCTGGTCGACGTCCCACGGGCGCGGGCCCGACGTCGGTTCATCGCCTGCCAGGAGCACCAGCGGGACTCGGGCCGCCGCGGCCTCGGCGAGCGCGGTGAGGGCGTTGGTGAAGCCCGCGCCGTAGGTGGCGGTGGCCGCGGCGATGCGGCCCGACGCGCGGAAGTGGGCGTCGGCGGCGACGACCCCGCCGGCCTCGTGGCGGACGGCGGTGAAGCGCGCGGTCGTCGAGCGCTCGAGAGCGTCGAGGAACCAGGCGTTGCCGTTGCCCATCACGCCGAAGACGTGGTCGACATGGCGGGCGACGGTGCGGGCGACGTGGGCAGAAACGGTGGGCACGGGGGCCTCCAGGGAAACAGTGACGGATGAGTGGTGCGGTCCGTATGTGTCCCGTGCGGGCCAGGCTCCTGGCCCGCCGCGCGCCCCTTTTTCGAGCGCAGGCGGTGTGCTCCGGAGCGGTCCGCCTTGACCTGAGCGAGTCTAGCCTCGATCCTTCGTGGGTGAGGTGAGTCAAGGCATAGGAAAGGTGCTCTGAACTGGCACGATACGTCTTGTCGAGGGACGTGTCGGGCT